>DAORUA010000004.1:17290-35134 GCA_035432945.1 Vicinamibacteria bacterium
GCGGGGTTGAGAGAGTGCCAGACCGAGCAGTACTTCTCGCGAGACAGCTCGATGGCCCGGGCGATTCGATCCGCCGGCACGTCGCCTTGCACCAGGAAGTGAAGGTCGAACCCTGTGATCTTCCGCGGCGAGGCGTCCGCGCGGAACACGCGCATGTCGCAGGTGAGCGACTTGACCGGAAACCGGCCCTTCTCGATCACGTCCACCACGTCGATGCCCATGCAGCCGGCGAGGGCAAAAGCCACCGCCTGGGGCGGCGAGGGAGCGGTCTCTCGCTTGCCGTCCATGGCCATGGAGACGCCGCCATCCGAGGTGCCGGAGAAGCGCTGCCCGCCCTGCCAGGTGAGGTTCAAAGTGAAGTCGGCTTTGGGCGTGTTGGTCATGGTCGCTCGCAATGGTAGCGATCTCCGCCCGTTCCCCCAAAGGCGCCGCGCCTCGGGTCAACCCACCCTTGCCCGTAAACTCCGCGATCCGCGCGGGTTCCAAGGGAGCCCGCCCCCACCCCATGAGAGTCATGAAGTTCGGCGGAACGTCGGTCGGCACGCCCGACCGGATCGAGGGTGTCCTTCGCCTGGTTTCGGAGGCGTCCGTCGATTCCCGGGTGGTCGTGGTCGTGTCCGCCTTCGGCGGGGTCACCAACGAACTCATCGAGGCCTCGCGCAAGGCGACCACCGGGTCTTCCGACTGGCGCCCCGGCATCGAGGCGATCGCGAAGCGTCATGCGGACGCGGCCCTCGCCCTCGTGAGCCCCGGCGAGCGGCCCGGGCTGCTTCAGGTCATCGAGCAGGCGGAGAGTGCGCTGCGCGAACTGCTGCATGGCGTTTCCCTGGTCCGCGAGTGCACGGCCCGGACCCTCGACAGCATCGTGAGCTTTGGCGAACGCCTGTCCGCGGAGATCGTTGCCGCGGCCTTTCGCGAGCAGGGCCGCTCCGCCCGCGCCGTGGATGCCCGCTCGCTGGTGGTGACCGACCAGGCCTTCGGCGCGGCCCGGGTGGATTTCGGCCGGACCGACGCCCGCATTCGAAACTGGTGGCAGGATGAAACCGCGCTTCCCGTGGTCACCGGTTTCATAGGAGCCACCGAGGCGGGCGAGACCACGACGCTCGGCCGCGGCGGGTCCGACTACACCGCCGCGATCTTCGGCGCGGCCCTCGACGCCGAGGCCATCGAGATCTGGACCGACGTCGACGGGGTCATGAGCGCCGACCCGCGGATCGTGCCCACCGCCTTCTCCCTGGACTCGCTGCGCTACGACGAACTCATGGAGCTCTCGCATTTCGGAGCGAAGGTGGTCTATCCGCCGACCGTGCACCCGGCCCGCGCGAAGAACATTCCCCTCGTCATCAAGAACACCCTGAGTCCCGCCTTCAATGGAACCTGGATCCGCGAGGAGGCTCCGCCCGCGCCCATGGGCGTGCGGGGCGTAGCCTCGATCTCGAACGTGGCCCTGCTCCGTCTCGAGGGCGACGGCATGGTGGGCGTGCCCGGCTTCGCCATGCGCCTTTTCGGCGCGCTCGCGCGGCGGGAGGTGAGCGTGATCCTCATCTCCCAGGCTTCCTCCGAGCATTCGATCTGCTTCGCCATCGAACCGGCCGCGGTGGCTCCTGCGCGAGAGAGCATCGCCGCCGAGTTCGCGCTCGAGCGGCAGGCCGGCCTCATCGACGACCTGGTGATCGAGCCGGACACCAGCGTCATCGCCGTGGTGGGGGCGGCGATGCGGGACACCCCGGGAAGCGCCGGCCGGATCTTCGGCGTCCTGGGCGAAGCTCACGTGAACGTGCGCGCCATCTCCCAGGGCTCGTCGGAACTGAACATCTCCTGCGTGGTCGGCCGCGGCGACGAGAAGCGCGCGGTGAACGCGATTCACGAGGCCTTCTTCGCCGACTACCGGACGGTGTCGGTGTTCATCGCCGGGCTCGGCCGCGTCGGTCGGGCCCTGGTCGAGCAGATGGCCGGGCAGGCCGAGGGTCTGCGCGCGCGCGCCGGGCTTCGTCTCGAGATCGACGGGGCCTCGACCAGCCGCCACATGCTCATCCGGACCTCGGGCATTTCCGGCCAGGCGCTTCGCCAGACCGTGGAGGCCGAGGGCACGGTCGCCGACCTCGATGCCCTGGTCCGCTCCGCCATCTCCAGCCGGCGATCGAGCGCCATCTTCGTCGATTGCACGGACAGCGAAGAGACGATCCGCCACTACGCCCCCCTGCTCGACGCCGGGGTCCACGTGGTCTCCGCCAACAAGCGTCCCTTCGGCGGCGACCTCGCGACCTACAAGGCGATCAAGGCGGGGAGGCGTCGCGGCCGCGGGGCCCTCTTTCACGAGACCACGGTGGGGGCGGCGCTGCCCGTGGTCGGGACGCTCTCGGACCTGGTGCGCACCGGCGACCGGATCCGCCGGATCGAGGGCGCGCTTTCCGGCACCCTGGGCTTCCTGATGACGAAGGTCGCGGAGGGCGTCGCTTTCAGCGTGGCTCTCGAGGAGGCGCACGCTCTCGGCTACACCGAGCCGAATCCGCGCGAGGACCTTTCCGGTTCCGACGTGGCCCGGAAGATCCTGATCCTCGCCCGCGAGGCCGGCATGCAGATCGAACCGTCCGCGGTGGAACGACAGTCCCTGCTGCCGGGCGGCGGCTGGGACTCCATGCCGATGGTGGACTTCTGGAAGCGGCTCCCCGAGCTCGACGCCGTGATGGAGAAGCGCGCGCAGGAAGCCTCCCTCGATGGCGGGAGGCTCTGCTATCTCGCTTCCGTGGTGGACGGTGTCGCCGAGGTGGGCCTGCGGCGCGTGGAACGGACGAGTCCCTTCGCCTCGCTGCGCGGAGGGGACAACATGGTCGCGTTCTGGACCGACCGCTATCCCGAATCGCCCCTGGTGGTGCGGGGTCCGGGCGCGGGGCCCGAAGTCACGGCCTCCGGCGTGTTCGCGGACATCATCCGCGCCGCCTCGCTCGCGCGCTAACGAATCGAGGCTTTCACCGCGTCCCAGTCGATGGGGAGGGGTTCGCCCCTCTGATCGCCGAGCGCCTTCGCGCGCGCGCGGATCACCGCCGCGCGGTCGCCGCTCGAGGGATGGGTCGAGAGGAACGAGGGAGAGGCGCCATCCGCTTTGGCCAGCCGATCGAAGAACCGGGCCATGCCCTCGGGGGGCAGTCCCGCCGCGACCAGGGTGTCGAAACCGGTCCGATCCGCGTCTTCCTCCTGCGACCTCGAGAACCTCAACTCGGAGAGCTTCCCGAGGTTCTGGAAGAGCGCCGCGGCGTCGGGCTGGCCGATGAGCAGGCCCATCAGGGGAAGCAGTCCGCCCGCGTAGATGAGCTGACGCATGGAATGGCGGTTGGTGGCATGCGCCATTTCGTGGGCAAGGACGCCCGCCACCTCCTCGGCCGACCCGGCCTCGGTGATCAGGCCGGTGTAGACGACGATCAGGCCCCCGGGCGCCGCGAAGGCGTTCACTTCCTTGTTCCTCTGGACGCTGACCTTGAAATCGAAACGCTTCTCGGGACTCGCCGCCTTGAGCCGGTCCACGATCAGGTCGATCGCCCGGGTGGCTTCATTCTCGGGCACCGCCTCCTTCGATCCGAGGATCTCGCCTTCGAACATCTTCCCGACTTCCTGATCAACGGTGATGGGGATCCGGGCCAGGACGAAATCGACGATCTGATTGCGGAACAGGAGCAGGCCCGCGAGCAGGAGCACGGGAAGCAGGGTGAGGACCGCGACCATGGTCAGGCCGAGGCGCCCGCTTCGCCGCGCCCCCGCCTGGACCCGAACCGCTTCGCCGAGCGCGGTCTGGAAGTGAGCGATCCGGGCGAGTTCGTCCTTCGCGGCGGGATCCTTCGAGGTGAGGGCCCAGGTTCCGCCCTCGCCCGGCCAGGCGATCTGGATCGACTCCCGGTCCCACCCGCCCGCGGTGAGGGCGCTCTTCGCGGGGTCGATGCGCAGGGTCGCGCTGCCTCCGATCACTTCGAGGGACGAGCCGAACGTCCGCACCGACACCTTGGCCGATTCCCCGGTGACGGGATTGAAGAGGGTCGCTTCGAAGGACATGAAGGGGGATTATGGCCTGCCTGCCGTGGCCGCGCGGACGTCAGTCCGGCCAGGCGAGCGCGGGTGCTTTGAAGACCGTGCCCGTCGGGAACGTGAGCCCGTACCGCGAGGAGAGAAGCTCGAGCAGTTCGGCGTGAGTTCCGAGCTCGCGTTTCTCCGTGGTCCCATCGAGGCGCCGCACGATGAACTCGCGATTGTTGATGAGCAGTCGCGAGGTGCCTTCCACCCGCGTCACCACCAGGTTGTTCACGAAGTTCGCCTTCGGATGCGTGCAGCTGAACCAGTTTCCAACCTCGAAGTCCATGGGCGCCGGATCGTCGAGGGTGAATTCATACAGGTCCACCCACTCGTCGCCCAGCCGCGCCTGGTGCCGCAGCCGGCCGTCCCGTCGCACGACCCGGCGCGGCTCGAGCGGCGTCTCCTGCTCGGTGTCGATATCGAGTCGGATCGGCGTCGGAGTCCCGAGGCTGCCGAAGCCCACGTCCGCGAGCCAGGGTGTCCCATCGACGGTCACCCGGAGAACCATGTGGGTGAGCGGGGTCCGGACATCCGCGGGCACGTTGCGCCGGATGCGGCCCAGGAACGCCTCCGTCCTGAACCCGAGCGCGTTCAGCACCCCGCGAAACAGCGTGTTCTGCTCGAAGCAGTAGCCGCCCCGACGGCCGGCCACGATCTTGCGCTCCACCGCTTCCTCGGACATGTCGATCCGCTGTCCCAGGAGCACATCGAGATTCTCGAAGGGGATGGCCTCGATGTGGAGCCGGTGAAGCGTCCGCAACGTGGCGAGATCCGCGGCGGCCTGACCGGTGAAACCGACCCGGGAGAAATAGGCATCCAGATTCATGAACTTTCCAGAAACCTATCGCAAGGACCCCGTCGACGCCGCAGCCTAGAATTCACCTTGTTCTCAACTCGAAAGGGCCCCATGAAAAAGTCCATCGCTCTCGCTGTCGCTCTGCTTCTCGCCCTGACCCTGCCCTTCCAGGCGCAGGCCCAGGACGGTCCCGTCCGCGCCGCCTACTACTACAAGGTGAAGTGGGGCTACCAGGACGAGTTCGAGCGCCTCTTCTTCAAGAACCACTATCCCGTGCTCCAGGCGCAGATGGGCGAGAAGGGCCGGATCGCCGGGGTCGAGGTGATGCGTCCCACGTATCACGGGGACGGCCGCGCCGACTGGACGTTCCTGGTCGTCATCACTTTCGCGAACATGAACGCCTTCGTGGGGCCCAACCAGGAGGCGGCCATCCAGAAGCGGCTGTATCCGGACCAGGACGCGTTCAAGCGGGAAGAACAGCGTCGCTTCGAGATCCTGGACGCGCACTGGGACGTGCCCCTCGTGGTGGTGGCGCCGCCCGCGCCGGAGAAGCGCTAATGCGAACCACCACGCTTCGATCCACGTCTCTCGCCCTGGCCGCGGCCCTTTCGGCTCTCACTCTCGGCGCCGCGTCCTCCGCCGCCGCTCAAACCCGGCTTCTGCGCTTCCCCGCGATTCACGGGGACAAGGTGGCCTTCACCTACGCGGGTGACATCTGGACCGCGCCCGCGGGCGGCGGGACCGCCGTTCGCCTCACCGCTCACCCCGGCATGGAAGTCTTCGCGCACTTCTCCCCCGACGGCAGGTGGATCGCGTTCACCGGCCAGTACGACGGCGACGAGCAGGTCTACGTGATGCCGGTGGGCGGGGGCGAGCCGAAGCAGCTGACCTACTACCCCGCGCGCGGGCCGCTGACCCCGCGCTGGGGCTATGACCATCAGGTCTACGGATGGGCGCCCGACGGAAAGTCCATCGTGTTCCGATCGCACCGCGAGTCGTGGACGCTCGGCAAGACGCGGCTCTACACCGTGCCCGTGGCCGGCGGCCCCGCCGAGGCCCTGCCCATGCCCGAGTCCGGCGCGGGCGAGTATTCGCCCGACGGCACGAAGCTCGTCTACTCCCCGCTCTATCGCGACTTCCGGCCCGAGAAGCGCTACAGCGGCGGCTTCGCGAACGACCTCTTCATCTTCGACCTCAAGACCAACGAGGGGAAGCGCGTCATCGACAGCGTCCGCTCCGACCGCGATCCCATGTGGATCGGCAACACCATCTACTTCAACTCCGACCGCGACGGCACCTTCAACCTCTACGCGTACGACGTGCCCACCGCGAAGACCACCCAGGTCACCACCAGCAAGGTGTGGGACGTGCGCTGGCCCGGCTCGGACCGCGCCGGCCGGATCATCTACGAACTGAACGGCGAACTGAACGTCCTCGACGTGAAGACCGGGAAGAGCGCCGCCCTCAACATCGATGTGCCCGACGACGGCCTGTGGAAGCGCGCTTCCCGGGTGTCCGCCGCCGGTCAGATCGAGGACGCCGAGCTTTCTCAGAAGGGCGAGCGCGCTCTGTTCAGCGCGCGCGGCGACATCTTCACCACCCCCATCGAGAAGGGCTTCACCCGCAACCTCACCGGCACTTCGAGCGCGCATGACAAGTGGGCGCGCTGGTCGCCTGACGGCGCGAAGATCGCCTTTATCTCCGACATCTCCGGAGAAGAGGAGTTGTATGTGGTGGCGCAGGATGGCTCGAGCAAGGCCGAACGCCTTACGAACGGCGGGAAGGCCATGCGCTACGCGCCCGAGTGGTCGGCGGACGGCAAGCGGATCGCCTTCTCCGACAAGGACGGGCGCATCTGGATCTACTCGTTCGACGACAAGTCCCTGAAGCAGGTCTACGACGCGGCGCGCGACCAGGTGCGCGACTACACGTGGTCGCCCAAAGGCCACCACCTCGCCTTCAGCGCGGCGAACGGAAACAACTTCCGGAGCATTCACATCTGGAGCGAGGGGGGCTCGCCGAACGGCCAGCTCCACCAGGTCACCGAGGAGCAGTTCAATGCCCAGGGGCCGGTGTGGGATCCCGAAGGCAACTTCCTCTACTACCTCTCCGACCGCCAGTACGCGCCGCAGATCTCCGGCTTCGAGTTCAATTTCGCGACGAACCGGACCACCGGCATCTTCACCATGGCCCTGCGTAAGGACGTAAAGCACCCCTTCCCCCCCGAAAGCGACGAGGTGACGGTGGCCGCATCCACCCCAACCCCTACTCCCTCACCCTCTCCTGCCGCGGCCACCGTGACCCCGGCGCCAGCCGCGGTCCAGAAGAATGAAGATCTCACCATCGACTTCGACGGCATCATGAAGCGCGTCGCCCGCGTCCCCGTCGAAGCCGACAACTACAACGGCCTGACCGCCAAGAAGGGCCACCTCATCTACACCAACGGCTCCGCGTTCTTCTACGGCCGCGAGGGCGATCGCAAGACGTCGCTCCGGATCTACTCCCTCAAGGATCGCAAGGAGACGACCCTGGTGGACGACATCCAGGGCTACGCGCTCTCCGGCGACGGATCGAAGGTCCTCGTCCGTTCGGCCGGCAACTGGAACCTCTACGACGCCACCCCCGCCGGCGCTTCAACGAAGAAGGCGGTCGCAACCTCCGGCCTCATGGTCGATCGCGTGCCAACCCAGGAGTGGACCCAGATATTCAACGAAGTGTGGCGCCGCTACCGCGACTGGTTCTATGTCGACAACATGCACGGCTTCGACTGGGAGGCTCTCCGCAAGCAGTACGCGGCGTGGCTACCCTTCGTGGCCCACCGCTCCGACCTCAACTACGTGATCAGCGAGATGATCTCGGAGCTGACCATCCAGCACGCCTACGTCGAAGGCGGCGACTTCCAGATGCCGGCCCGCCCGCGCGTCGCTCTGCCCGGAGCGTGGTTCGCCCTCGACAAGGCCGCGGGGAAGTTCAAGCTCGCGAAGATCTTCGAAGGCCAGAACGAAGAGGACATCTACCGCTCGCCCCTTACCGAGATCGGGGTCAACGCGAACGTGGGCGACTACGTCCTCGCCATCGACGGGGTCGAGCTCCGGGCCGATCAGGACCCGTACATGCATCTCCGCGGCAAGGCGGACCGCCCGGTGACGCTGACCCTCAACTCGCGGCCGGCCATGGACGGGGCGCGGACCGTGACCTACAGCCCCATCACCTCAGAGTCGGATTTGAACTACCTCGACTGGATCAACCGGAACCGCCGCAAGGTGAGTGAACTGACCAACGGACGCGTGGGCTACCTCCACATCCCCGACATGGGCGGCCCGGGCATCCGCGAGTTCATCAAGTGGTACTACGGACAGATCCGCAAGGACGGCCTGGTGGTCGACGTGCGCGCGAACGGAGGGGGCAACGTCTCCCGGATGCTCATCGAGCGCCTGCGCCGCAAGATGCTCGCGGTGAATTTCGGCCGCACCGACGATCTCGCCGACCCCTATCCCGACGGCGTCTTCATCGGGCCCATGGCCGCGATCCTCGACGAGCGTTCATCTTCGGACGGCGACATCTTCCCCGCCATGTTCAAGCAGGCGGGCCTCGGTCCCCTCATCGGGCGCCGCTCGTGGGGCGGGGTGGTCGGCATCAGCGGCCGCGGTCCGCTCATCGACGGCGGCTCCATCTCCGTCCCCGAGTCGGGCATGGCGAACACGAAGGGCGAGTGGATCATCGAGGGCTACGGCGTCGATCCGGACATCGAGGTCACGAACGACGTCAAGGCCACCATCGACGGCAAGGATCAGCAACTCGAGCGCGCGGTCGCGGAAGTGATGAAGAAGATCGAAGCGGGCGGAGCGAAGTATCCGCAGAAGCCCGCGGGCCCAGTGAAGGTGGAGAAGAAGTAGGGCTTACTACCAAGCGGACCCCGCTACGTCGTTGCGAGCCGGCCACCTCCTCCAGACGCGAAATCCTGAGAAACCCCGCGTCGTCATCGCGAGTAGCATCACGGACTAGGTCCGTGACGGTTGGGAGAAACACGGGCCGTCATCGCGAGGAGGCCGACGAAAGGCAGACCGACGAAGCGATCTCGCGAGGCGTGGTGGATGTGGCCCGCGGGGCCGGCCGCTGAGGTGGGCTCGCGGCGCCGCGGACGCCTCGTGCGTCGGCACTGGAATACCGGAACGAGTGAATCGTGTGCCTCCTTACTCGGCTCGATGATCGCGAACTTTACCGACGGAATCCGGCGACTCGCGATCAACGCCTCGTCGCCAGCGACCCACCTCAGCGTCCGGCCCCGCTCCATCTCTGGGTCCAAGTGCCGCCTTCAGAAACCGCCTGCAACGACCGATCTCGCAGGGGTCTTCCTAGGTCCATCGGCGAAGCGCGCGAATACAACGTGCCAAACTCGGGCTCCGCGCCGCCGCTACCTCGGGTCGCCATCTTTCGTTTGCAAACTCCATGATCCGGGCTGAATAGCCTGGCCCAACCGACGTGCCAGAGCCTGCGCGCGGCACCATATCTCGCCGAATCGCGGGTTTTGTCGAGCGACGCGCTAGGCGCACCAGCTCCGCTTTTGCGTCAGTCAGATCGTCAGGGTTGGCCGGCATTTGGCTCGCCGACACGCGCATGAAGGCGCTGAGCGCCTTCTGATCCGCCAGAAGCCAAGCCTCCATCTCGCGAACAGCGATACGAAGGAGCATGTGGCGTGATGGCGTCGGCAAGAGCATTCTCGCCAAGTCCGGCGCACAAGGTGCATCGTGATCTAGGTCCCGCAAGACAAACCACGGCGCGAACCGGGCCGCGCTGTTATAGGCCGGCATCTTCGCATCGTTGTGAGACTTACCACGAAGGCCGTAAATCGGTCCAACTGTGAGGCCGACATGCTCGAGTAGGCGTGTTGCTACCGGACCATCCGTTGAGCCCTCCAAGACCAATGAGACCGGAGTTGACCTCAGGGTCATTCCCCAAACAGCACCAGTTGTGTAGCCAACTTCGGTGCGCTCTGCGGGATGACCGCATCCGCTATGGACATGTGACCGCCCTCCAACAGGGCACGCACCTGTTTGTTCTTGACGGCTACGGTGACCGAGGTGCCTTCAGTCTCAGGGTTGAGGATAAGAATCTCGTCCGCTCCGATCCCAGAATCAGCCAAGAGATCTGCTGAGTGAGTGCTGACGATTGTTTGCCGGCCAGATTTCCGTCCCAATCTCTGAATGATCTGAGGAATATGCCGAACGACCGCTGAGTGGAGGGATAACTCGGGCTCTTCGAGAAGTAGGGGCGCGCTACCGTCCAGGAAGACCCAGAGAAGCCCGAGAAGTCGAAGTGTCCCATCTGAGAGCTGGTCTTCGTTTTGCCAACCCGCGTTCGGACGCCAATGATCGTAAAGCGCCTTAAGGTGCGGAACGCCCACGGCATCTCGCTCCAGACGCATTTCCTTCAATTGCGGCACCGCCACCTTGAGCGCCGCTTGGATTCGCACCAGTCGGGATGTCAGCGTCTTCTTAGGTGTTCGCGCAAGTTGTTCCAAGAAGTCACCGCCAAAAGGGTCTTTGGATAAACCCTTTGACCGGTCTGGCTCGCGAACGAGCTGGGGTACCAGGTGAAGGTACCTAACTTGGGCGAAGAAGTCGGCGAGTTCTCGGAAGCCCTTATTCGCATTGACCTGTTCCAGGTGGGTCTGGGTCTGTCGACTTGAATCGGCTCTGTCATCGGCATCGGGGCGCTGAAGAACGATCGAGTCGCCGCGCTTGACTATTTCTCTCGCAACCATGGGTACGCGTTGATTACTCTGGGTCAGCTCGAGCCGATAACTCCAGGCGTCGCCACCGCCATTGCCGACTTCGACCTCGATCGCCACATTTGGATAGCGACGAGCATGCAGCGAACGGATCTGCGAGATGCTTCCCCGGACTTTGCTTACTGCGCGCTGGAGCCCGCCTTGAGGGTCCGCCACATCTCGGAGGAACCGGAACGCATCGAGAAAATTCGACTTGCCAGATGCGTTCGGTCCCACGAGAAACACTCGCTGCTGAAGACTGACGTCGACAGATCTGAAATTTCGCCAGTTCTCAAGCCGTAAGTGGGTGAACCGCATCAGTCTCCTCTGCCGTCATGATACCGATCCCAGCGAGGATCGCTATTGCCCGAGAGTGCGCGGGTATCACCTTCGCACTACAGCCTAGGATCCACGGGCTCCGACTCCAGTGCCATTACGCCGAATACACATTCGTGAACGCGGCGCAGGGGCTCCTTCGCGACGAAGCGCTCCAGCCCTTCGACACCGAGCGCGAACTCGCGCAGCGCGAGCGAACGCTTCTTCGATAGCCCACGGGCTCGGAGGCGGACGAGGTTCTCCGGCTGGTCGTACTCCGGGCCGTAGATGATCCGCAGGTACTCCCGCCCGCGGATTTTGAGCGCGGGTTGGACGAGGCCCTTGCGGGCCTGGGCCACGAAGTCGTAAGGCTTCACGACCATTCCCTCGCCACCCTTCTCCGTCAATTCCAACCACCAGCGCGTTGCTTCCTCCTCGCCGACAGTTGCGTCGCCGCCATCGCCGAGATCGACTGCCCGATAAGGCGTCGCGGTCAGCAGGCTCGGGTCCTCGCGGCAGATCTTCGCCAGTGTCTCCATATGCCACACGTGATCCCGATTGGTGTGCTGCGTTCCGGCAGAGGCCAGGAGGTGGAATGGCGCGAGCTTCAGGTCCTCGAGAGAGTGAACGTCCCAGCAGTATCGACCATAGGCCTGGACGTAGTGCGCAGCACGCTCCTCGCGACTTCGAAAGTGCGCGAGGAGATCGCCGACCCCCTCGACGCGACCTTGCGCCGCGGACAGTGAAGCCACAGCCTCCGCGAGGCCAGCCCTCGCTGCGGCGCCCACGGAGGCATACTGCGTCTTGAGAAGATCCAGCGCCTTGGCCGACCAGGGCATGATTTCGGCGTCAATGCAGAGCCAGCCGGTCGCGAGTTCGTCCCAGAGACCTGCTCTTGAGATCGCAGCACCCAGCCGTGAAAGAAGGGCTTGCTCGACAGCCGCGTCGGTGAAAAACCGCCGGCCTGTGCGCGTGTAGACGATTCCAATTCCCTGGTCCGTGACGCCGAAAGCTTCGCGTGCCGCGGCTTCATCGCGACACACGATCGCTACGGCCCGTGAGCCCATGTGCTTCTCTTCGCAGACCACCCGCCTCACGCCGTGCGAACGAAAGTAGGTGAAGGCGTCGGTCGGGTATTCGAGGAACCCCTCGAGTCGCGAGGTTTCGGAGGGCGACATTGTGGGCGGCAGGTAGATCAGCCACCTCGGATCCGCGGCGAAGCGGCTCATGACCTCGAGGGCAGGGATCGCGTTCTCCTCGCGGATAGTCACGCTGTGGCGCAGCGTCGTCGAGATGATTCGCTTGCCCAGCACATCGTCGATGTCCAGCAGGTCATCGTGCGTTTGCTGCGCCGAAAGCACAGGAGCAACGGCCTTGGAAAGAAAGGGCTTGACTGACGGGTAGTATTCGCGAGCCGCCGGGACCGCCACGAGCTCCTTCTCTGGATACCGCAGCGCCGTTAGCTTGCCGCCGAACACGCACCCGGTGTCGAGACAAATCGTATTGTTGAGCCACTCCGCCTCTGGCACGGGCGTGTGGCCGTAGACCACCATTGCCGAACCGCGGTACTCGGACGCCCAGTTGTAGCGCACCGGCAGACCGAACTCGTCGGTCTCACCAGTGGTCTCGCCGTAGAGGGCGAACTCGCGGACCTTCCCCGAGCCGCGGCCCTGCATCGACTCCTTCATGCCGGCGTGGGCCACCACGAGCTTTCCATCGTCGAGGACGTAGTGGCTCACGAGACCGTCGATGAAGTCGGCAGCCTTGTTCTTGAATTCGGCGGTCTCGCGCTCGAGTTGCGCGATGGTTTCGGCAAGACCGTGAGTTGGGTTCACCTTCTTGCCGCGAAGGAAGCGCATGAGTTTGACGTCGTGATTCCCGGGCACGCACAACGCCGCGCCCGCTTCGACCATGGACATCACGATTCGCAGAACGGCTGGGGAGTCGGGTCCGCGATCGACGAGGTCGCCCACGAATACCGCCTTGCGGCCCTGCGGATGGCGGAATGTCGCCTGGCCCGCCTCCGTAGTCGCATACCGGTAGCCAAGCTCTCCCAGGAGGGCTTCGACCTCGTCCCGACACCCATGGACGTCGCCGATCAGGTCGAACGGCCCGCGTTCATGCTTCAGGTTGTTCCAAAGGGGCTGACGCTCGATTTCAACGGAGTCAATGTCCTCGACGGAATCAAGAATGTAGATGTGCCGGAAGCCTTCGTCCTTGAGGCGTCGGAGGGAGCGTCGCAGGGACTGCACCTGATTTCGCGTGACGTGCGGCCCGAAGGTGCGATCGGGGCGCGTCTTGTTGCGGTTGTGGCAGAAATCGTCCGGCAGGTTCAGGACAATCGCAACCGGAAGGCAATGGAACTCTCGAGCGAGTTCGATCACGCGCTTGCGCGCCTCGGGCTGAACGTTCGTCGCGTCTACGACGGTCAGTTTCGCGGCGGCCAGCCGTTTGCGAGCGATGTAGTACAGAACGTCGAAGGCGTCGGTCGTTGCCTCCAACGCGTTTTCGTCATCCGAGACGAGTCCTCGACAGAAGTCCGACGAAATGACCTCGGTCGATTTGAAATGCTTGCGGGCAAACGTCGACTTGCCCGAGCCGCTGGCGCCGACCATGGCCACGACTGATAGTTCGGGGATCGTGATTTTCATGCGAGGGTGAACACGGCCATCTGGGTCGGCGGACCCAAGGTCTCATCCACGGGTCCCACTGGCTCCAGGCGCACGCCGTACCCGAATCGCCTCGCAGTTGTGCTTGCCCAAGCCTCGAATTCTCTGCGAGTCCACTCGAACCGATGATCGTTGTGACGCAACGAAGCGGGCGCCATCTTGTCGAAGCAGGCGTTGTATTCCTTGTTAGGTGTGGTCACGATCGCGGTCTTCGGCCGGGCGCACTCGAATAGCGCCCGCGAGAACGACTCGAGCCTCGGCGGATCGATGTGTTCGATCACCTCTACGACCGCCGCCGCATCGAAGCCTTGAAGGCGCTTGTCTTTGTACGTGAGCGCTCCCTGAAGGAGCGTGACGCGCTCTCGCTGACGAGGAGGCATCTGGTCGAGACGAAGCCGATCTGCGGCACGCTCGAGCATTCGCGACGAGACGTCCACGCCGACGAGTGACTCGAACTGACGATCGGCAAGTAACGCGCGAAGGAGGCGGCCCTCGCCGCATCCGAGATCGAGCACGCGAGTCGCCCCTGCGGCCTTGAGTTCACCCACAACAGTCTGAAGCCTCTGTTCGTTGAGGCTCAGCGGGTTCTCTATGGCATCTTCCTGCGCGATCTGCCTTTCAGCGGTCTCGTCGGGATCGGTCTGATCGTTCTCCATCAAGCGTGTCATCGACTCCCGCATCAGGTTTCGCTGATGTTTGAGGTACCGCTGGACGATGGCTTCTCTCATAGGGTGTGAGGGAAGCCAACCCTCGCCGTGACGGATCAGTTTCTCGACCTCATCGTCGCCCACCCAGTAGTGCTTGTCGTCGTCCAGCACCGGCACGAGAACGTAGAGGTGCGTCAGAAGATCGCGCAGGCGACAGGTCGCGCTCAACTCCACCGTGAAGTACCGGCTGTCCCCCCATGCGGGAAAGGCCGGATCCAGTGGTAGCCGAGTAGCCGAGACCCCGTATCCGAGTGGTTCGAAGAGCGCGCGTAGGAGGACTTCACCGCCACGGCAGGGAAGCGCCGCAACCCTGGCGCCGAGCGGTATCGCAAGCTCCGCCAGTTCTGGGCGCTTCTGGCTCCGGCCCCCGAGCGCCGTGCCGAAGACTCGTGAAATCGCCACGCTCAGAAACGACGAAGCGGCGTAGGGCCTGTCACTGACGTATTGCTCCAAGGAGAAGCCGTCTCCTGCCGGGCCCTTCCGGCCGCGAACCAGGCCGACCTGATCGACATCGAGAAGCAACGCCGCGGTGCAGCGCTCCTCGGTGGCCTCCGGATAGAACACGTGAGCCTTGCCGAACGACAACTCGAAGGTCTGAAGGTGTTGCGGCGCCTTGTGCAGCAGGAAACCGAGATCGGTCGCAGGCCTGTGTGTCGTCGAGACTGTCAGCAACATGGGCCATGGAGGATACTCGGCGTTTGAACCGCGGACGATCACGCAACTGCTTCAATCGCGCGGTGCGGCGCGAAGCCTCGCGCAGCGAAGGCCAAAGCACCGTTCCTGAACGGAGTGGGGCGCAAGGCTCCTCTGAATCAAGCGGGGCGGTCAGCCCCGCTCCATTCATTGAAGACGACCTGCGCCCCACGGATGTGAAGGAACGCCCGGGTGCTTTGGCCGCAGCTCACCACGGATGTCGCGGTGTCGTCGCGCGGTACCCCGGGGGGTGGGGGACGGAACTCGTCGCGGTTGCCGACCCCTGTCCGCGCTGGGCCCCGGCTTTCGCCGGGGTGACGAGAGGGAACAAATACCGGATCGGGGGGAAGTTGTTCTTGGGGTGTGGCGTGGGCTACGCCGCGCCCTCGCTGGGGGGGAAGAGCCGGTCGAACTCCGGATCCCCGTGGAGGATGGCGAGGTCGGGATCCCGGCGCGTCCAGACGATGTCCTTCCAGCCCACGCCCTTCGCCTTGCGCAGGGCGGTCATCGCTTCCGAGGTCTTGCCGAGCGAGCAGTAGACGCACGCGGCGTTGTAGGCCACGTTCGCGTCGTTCGGGCGCAGGACCATGGCGAGGTCCGCTTCCTTCATCGCCTCTTCGACCCGGCCCATGTAGCCGTAGTCGCCGGCCAGGAGCATGTGGGCGCGCGCGTCTTCGGGGACCTGGCGGAGATGGGTCTCGAGGGCATGCAGGCGACGCTGGCTGAGGTTCTTGCGGGCCTCGTCCTTCCCCAGGGCGCCCAGAGCGTTTCCGATGGGGACATAGACGTTGTAGTCGGTGCCGCTGGCCTCGATCGCGGCCTCCGCGACATCGACGATCTCCTGGTACTTGCCGGACGCGAAGAGGGCGCGAAGCAGAAGATAGTAGGCGCTCTCGGTGTCCCGCTTCATGGCGACCAGCGGCCGCGCGATGGCGAGCGCCTGGTCGTAATCGCCGCTCGCGTAGAGAACCCAGGCCTGCGCCACCTTCGCCTCGGGCAACTCGGGGGCGAGGGCGATCGCCTTCTCGGCCGCGGTGCGGGCCCGGGCCAGCCACGAGGAGTCGCGTTCGAAGTTGATGTGGAAGCTGCTGCACACGTTCGCCATGGCCGCGTAGGCGAGGGCGAACTGGGGATCGAGGCGCACCGCGTTCTCGAACATCTGGTACGCGAATTCGAAATCCAGGCGGGTGAAGCGGCGCGCGTATGTCCTTCCGCGGAGATAGAGGTCGTAGGCCTCCGTGCTCTCCGTGGGCCGGGTGGCGAGCGCTTCCTGCTCCTGGGGGGAGAGGGTGATGCGCAGGGCTTCGGCGATGTTGCGGGCGATCTCGTCCTGAACCGAGAAGACGTCCGCCATTTCGCGGTCGTAGCGTTCGGACCACACCAGGGAATCCGTCTGGGGGTCCACGAGCTGCGCGGTGATGCGCAGGCGGTTCCCCCCGCGGCGGATGCTTCCCGCGAGGACGAAGGCCGCCTTCAACTGGCGCCCGACCTCGGCCGCGGTGACCGACTTGTCGCGATAAAGGAGGACGGAGGGGCGGGAGAGGACCTTCAGCCCCTTGATCTTTGCGAGTTCGGTGATGATGTCCTCGGTGACGCCGTCGCGGAAGTACTCGTCTTCCTTCACCCCGGAGAGATTCTCGAAATACAGCACCGCGATCGATTTCTCGGCGCCTTTCCCGACCCCGGGCTTCGAGTCCGAGCGGTCGGCGGCGTTCCGGCTGCCCGACTGGGTGTCCCGGCGAAGGCGAAGCAGATCGGTCTTGAAGTCGGTGGCGGTCTGGTAGCGCATGGAGCGTTCCTTCTCCATGGCCCTCGAGATGATGCGATTGAGTTCGACGGGAAGGGTCGGGTCCAACTGCTGGATCGGCGCGGGCTCGCGGTTCAGGATGGCCTCGGTGATGACCGCCGTGGTCTCTCCATTGAACGGCTTCTCGCCGGTGGCCGCGACGTAGAGGACCACGCCGAGGGAAAAGATGTCGGTGCGCGCGTCCGTGGTCTGGCCGCGGGCCTGTTCGGGCGACATGTAGGACGCGGTGCCCACCACCATGCCCGCGGTGGTGAGGTCGCCGGCCTGGGCCGCGGTCGGTTCATCGAGGCTGACCTGAGCGCCGGGACGCGAAGTCTCCATCTTGGCGAGGCCGAAATCGAGAATCTTGGCCTGGCCGCGTGAGGTCAGCCAGATATTCGCGGGCTTGAGATCGCGATGGACAATTCCCTTCGCGCTCGCCGATTCGAGGGCGTCCGCGACCTGGATGCCGAATTCCAGCAGGGCGCCCAATTCGAGAGCCCCCCGGCGAATCCTTTTGTCCAGGGTTTCGCCTTCGAGAAGCTCCATGACGATGAAGTGCTGGCCTTCGTGTTGATCGATCTCGTAGACTGTGCAGATCCCCGGATGGTTCAGGGCGGAGGAGGCGCGCGCCTCCCGTTGAAAGCGCTCGAGCAGGGACGGGTTCTGCGCCATCTCGGCGGGCAGGAACTTGATCGCGGCGTGGCGGCCGAGTTTCGTGTCCTCGGCCTCGTAAACGATGCCCATGCCCCCGCTGCCGAGCTTCGAGGTGATCCGGTAGTGTGAGACCGTCTGTCCAATCATTCAGTTTTTGGGGAAGAGTCGGCACAGTATCACGGAAGGGTCGGAGCGGATTTCTGCCCCGGACCCTGGGCGCGGCGGTCGCGATGACCGGTTCGGAGGGGCTACTATCCGGAATTCGATGGCCCCCTCGATCCCCACCGCCCGCCGATCCGTTCTCCTCGCCGTGTGGTCGTTCCTCTCGATCGCCGGGAGCGCGAAAGCCCAGGACCGCCCGAACATCCTCCTGATCGTGGTCGACGACC
>DAORUA010000005.1:0-2370 GCA_035432945.1 Vicinamibacteria bacterium
TGCCCCGGATGATGCGGCCCCCGCCGAAGAGCTTGATCAGGGGCGCGAGCTTCATCGCCCGTCGGAAGCCGGGTGTCGCCACCTCCTCCGCGACGCCGCCCTCTATCGAAACCAACGCGCGGACCGTCTTCGGGCGCCGATAGGCGAGGCGGAGGGCGATCGAGGTTCCGATGGAGTGGGACACCAGGACCGCGGACTTGACGTCCAGCGCCTCGAGGGCCGCCTGGACTCGATCGGCCTGCGCGGTGAGCGTGTAGTCGGCCTTCGCGGGCCGCGCGGAGTCGCCCACCCCGAGCGGCTCGATCACGATGGTCCGATATCCCTCGCTCGCGAGCGGAGCGGTGACGCGGCGGAACGAGAAGGCCGACCCGAAGAGCCCCGGGATCAGGACGATGTCCGGACCCCGCCCCGAAATCGTCACCTGGACGCATTCGCCGGGCGCCACGCCGAGGCACCAGCCCTGCACGTCCTCCGCCCCGGAGGCAACGGCGCCAAGGAGAGAGAGGGCGAAAGCTGCGCGCAGGGTCGAGCCGCTGATCATCGACGCCTCCGGGAGGCGGGTCAGTACTCGGGCGCCGCCCGCCCGGCAAGGCCCAAGAGTGCTCCCGCGGGGCGGTTCGGGGCAATGAGCCCGATGCACCATCCCCGCGGAGCCGAGCTACAAGTCGACCGCGGCCTCCGCTATTCCGGCCCTTGGAATTCCTGAAAACGCTGGTCTAGCGCTTCGGCTTGTCCCCGCCTACCTGCTCGATCACGATGCGCGTCCCGAATCGCGTCTTGTCGCTCTCCAGCACGCCCTTCGCGTCGATCCGTCCGAAGAGATCGGCGAGCGGCGCGATCAGGCCGGTCCAGCCGGTCTGGTGGCTCGCCCCGATGCCCGCCCCGTTGTCGCCGTGGAAGTATTCGTAGAACAGGATCAGGTCGCGCCAGTGCGGGTCGTCCTGGAACTTCGAGGTTCCGCCGTAGACCGGTCGTCGTCCGTTCGCGTCACGCAGGAACGTGCCCTGCAACCGGCGCTCGATCTCGTGGGCAACCTCGAACAGGGTCATCAGTCTTCCCGATCCCGTCGGGCACTCCACCTTGAATTCATCTCCGTAGAACGGGTACAGATTCAGGAGGCTGCGGATGATGAGAACGTTGACCGGCATCCAGACCGGTCCCCGCCAGTTGGAATTTCCGCCGAACACCCCGGTGTCCGACTCGGCCGGCAGGTACGGCACCTTGTGCTCCTCGTTGCCGACCCAGTACGAGAAGGGGTGATCCAGGTGGAACTTCGAAAGCGACCGGATGCCGTGCGCGCCGAGGAACTCGTTCTCGTCGAGCATGGTGGCGAGCACGCGCTTCAGCTTGTTCTTGTTGAGGAGGGAGAGGAGCCGCCGTCCTCCATACCCGATGAATCCCTCTTCGGTGGGCGCCACGTGGGCCGCGAGCCCCGGGTGCCGCCTGCGGAATTCCGCGATCATCTCCATGAGCCTGGGATGCCGGGAGATCGACTCCGCCTCGATGACGGTCGAGGCGCACAGCGGCAGCAGGCCCACCATCGATCGCACCTTCAGCCGGGTGGCGCTCCCGTCGGGCAGCCGCAGGAGGTCGTAGAAGAAGCCGTCCTCCTCGTCCCACATCTCGTCGACCTGGTCGCCCCGGCGGTCCATCGCGTACGAGATCCAGGTGAACTGCCGCACGAACTTGAAGGCCACCTCCTCGTACATCGGATCCTTGTCGCACAGGAGGAGCGACATCTCCAGCATGCACTGGCAATAGAACGCCATCCACGCCGTCCCGTCCGCCTGCTCCATGGTCCCGCCGGTCGGCAGCTTCGCGCTGCGATCGAAGACGCCGATGTTGTCGAGGCCCAGGAAGCCGCCGGCGAAGACGTTCTTGCCCTCCGGGTCCTTCCGGTTGACCCACCAGTTGAAGTTCAGCATCAGGCCCTGGAAGGCCCTTTCGAGAAAAGCCAGGTCGGACCGGCCGAGCGCCCGCTCCATCTTGAAGAGGTAGAGCGTGGACCAGGCGTGCACGGGGGGATTCACGTCGGAGAAGTTCCACTCGTAGGCGGGAATCTGCCCGTTCGGGTGGAGATAGAGGCTCTTCAGCATCAACTGGAGCTGTTCCTTGGCGAAGTCGAAGTCCACGAGGGCCAGGGCCACGGTGTGGAAGGCCAGGTCCCAGGCCGCGTACCAGGGGTACTCCCACTTGTCCGGCATGGAGATGATGTCGGCGTTCAACATGTGGAACCACTCGCGGTTCCTGACCCCCGTGCCCTTCGGATCGAGCAGGGGATGGCTCTTGTGCTCGACCAGCCACTGCTCGAGGTCGAAGTAGTAGAACTGCTTCGTCCACAGCATGCCCGCGAGGGCCTGGCGGTGCACC
>DAORUA010000005.1:2470-34628 GCA_035432945.1 Vicinamibacteria bacterium
TCGAAGTACCGGTTCTCGTCGAAAACCCCGGTGTCCAGCAGTTCGTACTCGGGCAGTTCGCGTGACCGCCCGCGGTTCTTCTCCACCAGATCCAGGTAGGGGAAGGCCGGCTGCGGATACTTGTACAGATACTTCATGTACGAGTGAGTGGGGGTCGAGTCGACGTAGAAGTAGTACTCCTTCACGTCCTCGCCGTGGTTGCCCTCCCCGTTGGTGAGCCCGAACATCCGCTCCTTGAGGATCGGGTCTTTCTCGTTCCACAGGGCGAGCGCGAAGCACAACCGCTGCTTGTCGTCGCTGATGCCGGCGATGCCGTCCTCGCCCCAGCGGTAGGTCCGCGATCGCGCGTGGTCGTGGGGGAAGTAGTCCCAGGCGCTGCCGTCCGCGCTGTAGTCCTCGCGCACCGTGCCCCACTGGCGTTCGCTCAGGTACGGCCCCCACTTCTTCCACGGAATCCCCTGCTCGCGCGCATCGTTGAGCCGCTTCTGTTCCGCGACGTCGATGATGTCTTTCACCATGGAAGTTCCTGCTTTCTGTGAAGGGTGGGGCCCGCCCTGCCCATTCAGCCGCGTCTCCGTCGCTGGGCCGTGGTGGCGGTGCCGAGGCCGAGCTGCACGGGAAGGTGCAGCCGGTTGCCCCACGCCCTCTCGTCGTGCTCCTCGAGGGGGAAGACGAGATGGAGGAAGTCCTGGCGGACCTTGTAACCACGCCGCCCGAGGGCCATGGCCATGGCGAGGGTGACCTCGTAGTTGTCGCCCGGCCAGCCGCTGTCCAGGTAGAACTTGGACGGGTGCTTCGGCTCGGCGAGGACGCGGTCGATCAGGTCGTCCTTGTGGGAGAACGTGCTGGACATGCAGGCGGCGTAACCGAAGACCTCCGGGTGCTCCCAGGCCATGTAGAAGGAGACGACGCCGCCGAGAGACGAGCCGATGACCCCCGTCTCGTTGGCCGAGGTGAGGACCCGGACGCGGCGCTCGATCGCGGGCTTGACCTCCTCGATCAGGGCTTTGGTGTACGCCTCGTAGCCTGGTTTCGTGTACTCGCCCATCCGGTCGCCCGAATGGACGCCCACGATCACCACGCGGTCCACCGCGTTCATGGCGTCGAGGAGCCGCACCGCTTCACCGACGCCCCAATCCTGGCCGAGGAAGGCCTCGTCGGGGAAGAAGAGGTTCTTGCCGTCCTGCATGTAGAGGACCGGGAAGCGGCGGAGCGGATTCTCGTGGTAGCCGGGCGGGAGATACACGCGGATCATGTGCTTCCGGCCGAGGATGGAGGAGTCGCGTTCGATCAGGGGGGAGTAGGAGCCGGTCTCGGAACCGTCGAAGTGCGGGTAGACCTCCGCCACGTCGTCGGAGGTCAGGGTCAGGAGCATGTTGGCGCCCACCGACCATTGCGCCTCGCCCTCGGCCTTTTGCAGCACGGGCTTGAAGTAGAGGAAGGGCTTCTTTGCCTCGAGGGAGAAGGTGGAAGTCGCGCCGTCCTCGGAGACGGCGTCGGCCGGGACGTCCTGGTCCCAATCGAGCTCGGTGCGCAGAACGATGCGCCCGACGCCCTCGGGGTAGTGCACGCGGAGCGTCCGGCGGAGAAGGGTCTGAGTTTGATACATGGAACGCTCTTTCCGGACCGGGCACCGGATCGGCCCGGCCCGACTAACCGCCTCGATGTTAGCCCTTCACGCGCTCGACCGGGCATCGCAAGCGACCCGCGCGGATGATCCAACGGAATCATCGCCTCGGGGTGACATGGTGTTCCCATTCCCATAAGATCCGGCCTCGCCCATTCCGTCGCATATTCGAGGAGACGAACTCATGAAGCGCGCCCTGTTCCCTGTCCTATGCGGCCTTGTCGTCGCCGTCTCGACCGGCTGCGACAAGAAGGAAGCCCCGCCCGCCGCGCCTCCCGAGGTCTACGTGGCGAACGTGGTCCAGAAAGACGTCCCCGTCTACCTGGAACTCGTCGGCCAGACGAGGGGCTCCCAGGACGTCGAGATCCGGGCCCGCGTCGAGGGGTACCTTGACAAGGTCGCCTTCACCGAAGGGTCCTACGTCCGCGCCGGTGATCTCCTCTACCAGATCGACCCCAAGCCCCTGGAGGCGACCCTCGCGAATGCGAAGGCGAACCTCGCCACCGCCCAGGCCCGGTTCGACAAGACCGTTACCGACGTGAACCGCCTGACCCCGCTGGCCAAGCAGCAGGCGGTCAGCCAGCAGGAACTCGACAATGCGCTCTCGGCGCGGGACGCCGCCAAAGCCATGCTCGACGCCCAGAAAGCCGCGGTCGACACCGTGGTCCTCGATCTCGGCTACACGAAGATCACCGCACCCCTCGACGGTATGGTGGGCACGACCATGGTCAAGGCGGGGAACCTGGTGGGCCGCGGCGAGAGCACACTCCTCACCACCATCTCCCAGACCGACCCGATCCTCTTCCGCGCCGGCATCTCGGAGGCCGAGTACCTCCGGGTCGCGAAGCGGATCCAGGAAACCGGGGTCCGGGTCGGGCAGCAGGCGGTGGTCGAGCTGCTCCTCGCCGACGGCGCCGCCCACCCGCAGAAGGGCCGCATCGACGTGGTCGAGCGGGCGATCGACCCGACCACGGGTACCCTGGCCGTGCAGTTCAAGTTTCCCAACCCGCAGAGGGTGGTGAGGCCGGGCCAGTACGGCCGCGCGCGCTTCGTGCTCGAGACCCGGACGGGCGCTCTCCTGGTCCCGCAGCGGGCGGTGACCGAGCTGCAGAACCTCTACAGCGTGGCCGTGGTCGGCGCGGGCGACAAGGTTGAGTTCCGCAACGTGAAGGTCGGCCCCCGGGTCGACGACCTCTGGGTGATCGAGGAGGGTCTGAAGCCGGGCGAGAAGGTCGTGGTCGAGGGACTGCAGAAGGTCCGAGACGGCGCCACGGTCTCTCCGAAGCCCGCGGCGACCGCCGCCAAGGACGCAGCGAAGCCTTCGACCGAGGCCAAGTAGATGGCCCGCTTCTTCGTCAATCGCCCCATCGTGGCGATGGTCATCTCCATCATCACGGTGATCGTCGGTCTGGTGGCCATGTCCGGCCTCCCCATCGCCCAGTATCCCGAAGTCGTGCCCCCGATGGTCCAGATCACCACCACCTTCGTGGGCGCCTCCGCCACCGACGTCGAAGCTTCGGTGGCGACGCCGATCGAGCAGAAGCTGAACGGCGTCGAGAAGGGCATCTACTACAAGTCCACCAACGCCAACGACGGCACCCTGACCCTGAAGGTGTCGTTCGAGGTGGGATCCAACCTCGACATGGACAACGTCCTCGCCCAGAACCGGGTATCCGAGGCGACCCCGATGCTGCCGCAGTCCGTGAAGAACTACGGCGTCGCGGTCAAGAAGTCGCTGCCCTTCCCCCTGCTGATCCTCTCGATCAAGTCGCCGAAGGGAACCTACGACAACAACTTCCTCTCGAACTATTCGACCATCAACATCAACGACGCCATCGCCCGCATTCCCGGGGTCGGCCAGGTCAACCTCGTCGGCGGAAGCGACTACGCCATGCGGGTCTGGCTGCGGCCCGACCGGATCGCCAAGCTCGCGATCACGGTTCCGGACATCGTGAACGCGATCAACCAGCAGAACCAGATCTCTCCCGCCGGCCAGATCGGCGGGCCGCCCGCGGTGCCCGGGACCGAGTACACCTATACGGTCAAGACCAAGGGACGCCTGCTCGACGAGAAGGAGTTCGGCGACATCGTCGTCCGCTCAAACCCCGACGGCTCGCAGGTCTTCCTCAAGGACGTGGCCCGCCTCGAACTCGGGACGATGCTCTACAACGCGATCGGCCGCCACGACTCCGGCCCCGCCGCGGTCATCACCGTCTACCAGATCCCCGGCACCAACGCCCTGCAGGTGGCCGATCAGATCAAGAAGACCATGGACGACTTGAGCCAGCGCTTCCCCCGTGACATGGAGTACCTGGTCTCCCTCGACACCACGCTGCCGGTCGCGGAGGGCATTACCGAGATCGTCCATACCCTGTTCGAGGCCGTGGTCCTGGTCATCATCGTGGTCTTCGTCTTCCTCCAGAACTGGCGCGCGACCCTGATCCCGCTGGTGACCGTGCCGGTGTCGTTGATCGGCGCCTTCATCTTCTTCCCGCTGCTCGGCTTCTCGATCAACGTCCTGTCCCTGCTCGGCCTGGTGCTCGCGATCGGCATCGTCGTCGACGACGCGATCGTCGTGGTCGAGGCGGTCATGCACCACCTCGAACACGGCATGCAGCCCAAGGAAGCCACCTTGAAGGCCATGGAGGAGGTCACCGGGCCCGTGATCGCGATCGGCCTCGTCCTCTCCGCGGTGTTCATCCCCGTGGGCTTCATGGGGGGCATCACCGGGATGTTCTACCAGCAGTTCGCGATCACCATCGCGCTCTCCGTGCTGCTCTCGGTCATCAATGCCCTGACTCTGAGCCCGGCCCTCGCGGCCCTGCTCCTGAAGCCGCCGACCGGCCAGAAGACGCTCCTGACCCCCTTCTACAACTGGTTCAACAAGGTCTTCGGCCGCGGCACCGACGCCTACGTCTCTTTCTCGGGCATCCTGATCCGGAAGACCGCCCGGAGCATGATCTTCATCGCGATCCTGTGCGTGGGCATCGTCGTGCTCGGGCGGAACATCCCCGCGGGCTTCATCCCCGAGGAAGACCAGGGCTACCTGATCTCCCAGGTGAACCTGCCCGACGCTTCCTCGCTCGAGCGGACGGACATGGTGATGAAGAAGGCCGAAGCCATCATCAAGGCCAACGCGGGCGTCGAGGGCTACAACACGGTCACGGGCTTCAGCCTGGTCACGGGCGCTTACGCCTCGAACCAGGGCACTTTCTTCATCCAGCTCAAGGAGTGGGCCCACCGCACCACCCCGGAGACTCACGCGAGCGGCGTCGCCGCGGCGCTCAACCGCGAATTCGCCCGCCAGATCCCCGAGGCCACGGCCGTGGTCTTCGGCCCGCCCGCGATCCCGGGCCTCGGCACGGGCGCCGGTTTCACCATGCAGCTCCAGGACCGCAGCGGCGGTTCGCCGGAGTTCCTGGCCGCGCAGGCCCAGCGCTTCCTGGAAGCCGCGAGGAAGCGCCCCGAGATCGGCCGCGCCTCCACCCTCTACCGCGCGAGCGTGCCCCAGGTGTTCGCCGACATCGACCGCAGCAAGGTGCTGAAAGTCGGCGCCACGGTCAGCGACGTGAACACCACGCTCGGGTCGCTGCTCGGCAGTTCCTATGTCAACGACTTCAACCGCTTCGGACGCGTGTACAAGGTCTACGTCCAGGCCGAGCCCGAGTACAGGCGGGACCCGAAGCAGCTGGGGCTGTTCTTCGTGAGGAGCGCCAAGGGCGAGATGATCCCCCTCGACACGCTCACCACCACCAACCAGACCTCCGGCCCGGAGTTCACCAACCGCTTCAACCTGTACCGCTCCGCCGAGATCACCGGAGTGCCCGCGCCCGGCTACTCGTCGGCCCAGGCCCTGACCGCCCTCGAAGAAGTCGCGAAGGAGGTCCTGCCCCCGGAGATGGGCTACGAGTGGGCGGACATGTCGTACCAGGAGAAGAGGGCTCCCGGTGTGGCCGGGGTGTTCTCCATCGCCATCCTCCTCGTCTTCCTGATCCTGGCCGCGCAGTACGAGAGCTGGGCGCTGCCCTTCAGCGTGCTCCTCGGCACGCCCTTCGCGGTGTTCGGCGCCTACTTCGGTTTGTGGGCGGCCCGCCAGTTCTCGGAGAGCTACGTGAACAACGTGTTCGCGCAGATCGCCCTCATCATGCTCATCGGCCTCGCCGCGAAGAACGCGATCCTGATCGTCGAGTTCGCGAAGATGCAGATGGACCAGGCCGGCATGGGTCTCGTCGAGGCGGCGCTGCACTCGGCCAAGCTCCGCTTCCGGCCGATCCTGATGACCGCCTTCGCCTTCATCCTGGGGGTCACGCCCCTTCTGACCGCGTCGGGCGCGGGCGCCGAGTCGCGCAAGGTGATCGGCATGGCGGTGTGCGCCGGCATGCTCATCGCCACCATCCTCGGGGTGTGCCTGGTTCCGATGCTGTTCGTGGTGGTCGAGAGGCTGACCGGCGGAGACAAGAAGCACGGAGGGCCACCGACCGCAGGAACCGCTCCTGCCGGCCATGGGGGAGGGCACTGAGATGACTCGATTGAACCTCACTCGTTCGCCACTCGTCGCGATCGCCCTCGTTACCACCCTCGCGAGCGGCTGCAGAGTCGGCCCCGACTATGCCCGGCCCCAGACCCCGGCGCCGCCCGCTCACCGGTTCTTCGACGGCCAGGCGGAGGCCCAGTCGATCGCGGACAGTCCCTGGTGGGTGGTCATCAAGGACCCCACGCTCCAGGCCCTGATCCACGAGGCGATCCTCAACAACCTCGACCTCCGGACCGCCACCGCCCGCGTGGCCGAGGCCCGGGCCCAATACGGGATCGCGCGTTCGTTCCTCTTCCCCGAGGTCGGTGTCGCCGCCGGCTACACGGCGCAGCAGGTCTCGAGGCTTTCCGAGCCCCCGCAGGGCACGGCGGCGGGAAAGACCTACCAGAACTACAGCGCCGGCTTCCCGATTTCGTGGGAGATCGACCTCTTCGGCCGGATCCGCCGGGGCAAGGAGGCGTCCTTCGCCTTGTACCTCGCCACCGAGGAGGGACGCCGCGCGGCCCTCATCACCCTCGTGGCGGACGTGGGCTCCACGTACCTCCTCCTCCGCGAGCTCGACCTCCAGCTCGAGGTCGCCCGCCGCACCGTGCAGACGAACGAAGAGACGGTGGTGTACTACCAGAAGCGCCTGGAGGGCGGCGTATCGAACCGGCTCGAGGTCGACCGCGCCGTCGCCAACCGTTCCCGCACCGCGGTGGTGATCCCGCAGCTCGAGCAGCAGATCGGGGTCGCCGAAAATGCCTTGTGCCTCCTCCTCGGCCGCCCGCCGGGGCCCATCGAGCGGAGCGGAGTCCTGACCGAAGAGAACGTGGCCCCGTCGGTTCCGGTTGGCCTGCCCGCCGCCCTGCTCGAGCGCCGTCCGGACGTGCTCGCGGCCGAGCAGCAGCTGATCGCCGCGAACGCCCAGATCGGCGTGGCCAAATCCCTCTACTTCCCGACGATCTCGCTGACCGGTCTGCTCGGCACGATCAGCGGCGAGTTCTCGAACCTGCTCAAGGCCAACTCGAACGTCTGGCAGGTGAGCCCGAGCCTCTTCTCTCCGATCTACCAGGGCGGCCGGATCCGGCGGAACTACGACGCGGCCCAGGCCCGTTTCGACCAGGCCGCCGCCCAGTATCAGAAAACCGCCCTGAACTCCTATCGCGAGGTGGCGAACGCCCTGATCACGGTCAAGAAGCTCGCGGAGGCCCGGAAGGAACTCGAGAGCGGCGTCACCTCACTGCGCAACGCGTCGGCCCTGTCGCGATCGCGCTACGACGCGGGGCTCGCGAGCTATCTCGAGATCCTGAACGCGGATCAGCAGCTCTTCGACCAGGAACTGCAGCTCGCCCAGGTGCGAGGCGAGGAACTGCGAGCCTTCGTCGAGCTGTATCGCGCTCTCGGCGGGGGCTGGCAGGTTGAACCGGCGCCCGCCCCATCCCCGACACCCGCAACGCCGTAGACAGACGAAATATCGTCTCCGGGACGACCCTCCGTCTTTCCCCCCGGCCGCCCACCAAGCGGGCGGAGACCCATGGGGCCGGCTTTGTCAAGTTGAATCAACGAGTTAGCTGGTGCGGCCGCGTCGACGCCGCCCCCGGCACGAATCGAGCAACAGGGGCGAGGGGGAAACCTTGCGAGGAGAGTTTTCACACATGACTTCACCGGGCGAAATTCGACAGGATCTGGCCCGTACGACGCTGGCGGTGATTTGCCTCGTGCTCTTGATCGTGGGGTCCTTGTGGGTCCTCCGCCCCTTCCTCGCGGCCACGATCTGGGCGACCATGCTCGTCGTTGCGACGTGGCCGATCCTGGAATCCGTGGAGGCCCGCCTTGGTCATCGACGCGCGCCCGCGGTGGCGCTCATGACCGTGGGCCTGGTGTTCCTTCTCGTGCTCCCGCTCTGGCTCGCGTTCGATACCATCTCCGGCCACCGGGGCGAAGTGAGCGAGATGGCGAAGCGCCTTGCGGATTCGGGCTTGCCCAAGGCCCCCGAATGGGTGGCCAAAGTGCCGTTTGTCGGGACGAGGCTCGCGGCCACGCTGGACGAATGGGCGGCCGCCGGTCCGGCCGGCCTCGAGGCGAGCCTTCGGCCCTACGCGTCCGATGCCGCGAGGTGGGCGGTGAGCGGGGCGGGGAGCCTTGGGGGCACTCTGGTCCAGCTCGTGCTGGTCGTCCTTCTTTCCACCGTGATGTACTCGAGTGGCGAGGCGGGAGCGCGGGGCATGCGTCGTTTTGGACGGCGCCTGGCCGGGCAACGGGGCGAGGACTCGATCATCCTGGCCGGAAAGGCCATTCGGGGCGTCGCTCTCGGTGTCGGTGTGACCGCCGTCGTCCAGACCGTGCTCGGGGGGATTGGTCTCGCGGTGGCCGGGGTTCCGTTCGCCTCCGTCCTGTCGGCGGTCATGCTGATCCTGTGCATCGCCCAGATCGGGCCAAGCCTCATTCTCTTTCCTTCCGTCGCGTGGATGTACTGGATGGGCGACGACGGCTGGGCGACTTTCCTGCTGGTGTGGAGTGTCATCGTGGCCGCCCTGGACAATGTCCTGCGGCCGGTGCTGATCAAGAAAGGGGCGGACCTTCCCCTGCTGCTGATCTTCGGCGGCGTGGTCGGTGGCCTGCTCGGATTCGGCCTGATCGGAATCTTCGTCGGGCCGGTGATCCTGGCGGTTTCATACACCCTGGTCGGGCACTGGGTCGACGAAATCGACGAGGTCGAGGGAGCGGGCGATACCGTCACGAGCGACACACCCACCGCGACCCAGGCGGTCGAGGTCAAGAAGTGAAGTTGGAGCCGCGATAGCCAAAGGAGCGTCAGACATGCCTTCCCATGCCACCCGGATCGAACACGACCTGCTCGGACAAAAAGCGGTCCCCGCCGATGCCTACTACGGCGTCCAGACCGCCCGCGCCCTCGAGAACTTCCACATCTCCGGGGTGCCCCTGCGCCTCTATCCGAACCTGATCAAGGCCCTCGCCATGGTCAAGCTCGCGGCCGCGCGCGCCAACTTCGATTGCGGCCAGTTCTCAAAGGAGATCCTCGTCGGGATGGAGAAGGCCTGCCAGGAAATCATCGAGGGGAAGCTCCACGACGAGTTCCGCCTCGACGTGTTCCAGGGGGGCGCCGGCACCTCCACGAACATGAACGCGAACGAGGTCATCGCGAACCGCGCGCTCGAGTTGATGGGCCACCAGAAGGGCGAGTACCAGTTCTGCAGCCCGCACGACCACGCCAACTGCTCCCAGTCCACCAACGACGCCTATCCCACCTCGCTCCACGTGGGCATGGCCCTCGGCAACGTGGAACTCGTGGCCGCGGTGAAGGAGCTGATCTCCGCGTTCCGGGCCAAGGGCAAGGAGTTCTCGAAGATCCTGAAGATGGGACGCACCCAGCTCCAGGACGCGGTGCCCATGACCATGGGCCAGGAATTCGAGGCCTTTGCGGAGACTCTCGCGGGCGAGGTCCGCACCCTCGAGTCGATCCAGAGCGTGCTCTGCGAAACCAACATGGGCGCCACCGCCATCGGCACCGGTCTCAACGCCCCCGAAGGCTACGCGCAGAAGTGCACCGATCACCTCGCGAAGATCACGGGCTTTCCGATCCACCTCGCCCCCAACCTCATCGAGGCCACCCAGGACACCCAGGCCTTCGTCCTCTACTCCTCCTGCATGAAGAGCCTCGCCATCAAGCTCTCCAAGGTCTGCAACGATCTGCGCCTCCTTTCCTCGGGTCCCCGCTGCGGCTTCCGTGAGATCAACCTCCCCGCGAAGCAGCCGGGCTCTTCGATCATGCCGGGCAAGGTGAACCCGGTCATTCCCGAAGTCGTGAACATGGTGTGCTTCCGGGTCATCGGCTCGGATCTCACCGTCTCGATGGCCGCGGAGGGCGGCCAGCTCCAGCTCAACGTCTTCGAGCCGGTGATCGCGGCCTGCATCTTCGAGGCCCAGACCCTCTTCATCAACGCCGCGCGCACCCTGCGCGTCCACTGCGTGGAGGGAATCACCGCGAACGAGGACATCGTCCGCCACTACGTCGAGTACAGCATCGGCACGGTCACGGCCTTGAATCCGGTCATCGGTTACGAACGTGCCACCGAGCTCGCGGCGGAGGCGATGAAGACGGGACGGGGCATCATGGAACTCATTCGCGAGAAGAAGATCCTCACCGAGGAGCAGATCGCGAAGGTGCTCGATCCTCAGGCCATGACCGGGCAGGGACGGCCGAGATGAAGAAGCGGGCTGCCCTGGCGGCCCTTGGCCTCGGGCTCGCCCTCGCGGGCATGGCGGGCGGGGGCCAGACGCCGGCATCTGCGCCGCCGGACTCCGGGCGGCCCTTCGAGGGGACCTGGTCGGCTTCGGGCCGGCGTCAGACCATCCCCACCGAGACCGGGGGATCGGCCGCCATCGTCGAAGTCTCCGGCGCCATTTCGCTCACCGTCGGAGAAGGGCTGAGCCGGGGTTTCCGCGGCGAGCTCATCGGCTTCGACGATGGACAGGGTCTGAGCGTCGGCCGCAGCGTCTGGACCGACGAGCGGGGCGACCGGCTGTTCAGCCGGATCAAGGGCGAGTCGCTGCAGACGGGGAAGCGGTTCGTCGGCGCCATCACGGGAGGCACCGGACGGTACGCCGGCCTCGAAGGCGAGTACTCCTTCACCTGGCAGTACGTCGTGTCCGCCGAGGAGGGACTGATCCAGGGGCGGACGGTGGGCCTCTCCGGCCGCGTGCGCCGGTCGGGAGCGCCGCAATGAGCGAAGCGGTCGCGGGAAGTCGCCGGAGGCTCTTCGCCCAGGCCGGGGTCGTCGCCGTGGCCCTCGCTCTCTGGTTCTCGCCGGTCCCCGAGGGCCTCGTGCCCGCGGCGTGGCGCCTGTTCGCCCTCTTCGTCGCGGCGATCCTGGCCGTGGTGATCGATGCCTTTCCGATCCTGACTTCGTCCGTGCTGGCTCTCGCCGCCGCGGTTCTCACGGGAACCCTCGCTCCCGCGAAGGCCTACTCGGGCTTCGCGAACGCCACCATCCTCCTGATCGTCATCGCCTTCCTGGTCGCTCGCGCGGTGGTCAAGTGCGGCCTCGGCGAGCGCCTCGGGCAGATGGTGGTGAGCGCTTTCGGGAAATCGACGCTCGGGCTCGGGTACAGCATCTTTCTCGTCGACGGTGTGATCGCCCCCGCGTTTCCCAGCAACACCGCCCGCTCCGGAGTGCTCTACCCCCTGGCCCTTTCGGTCGCCGAGGCGGCGGGAGTGAAGCCCGATGCTCCGGGCCGGAAACGCGTGGGCCAGTTCCTCATGTTCGCGGGGATGGCGAGCCTCACCCTCTCCTCCGGGCTGTGGTTCACCGCCATGGCCGCGAACCCCCTGGGCGCCGAGATCGCCCGCGGTCACGGGCTGGAGATCGGGTTCGGCTCCTGGCTCGTCGCCTCGAGCGTGCCCACTCTCGTGGCCATGGCCCTTCTGCCGTTCTTCCTCTACAAGGTGATCGGTCCCGAGATCAGGGAGACCCCGGACGCGCCGCGCGCCGCGCGAGCGGCCCTTGTGGCCATGGGGCCTCTGCGCAAACACGAGAAGATCGTGGCCGTCACCTTCCTGGGCATGGTGGCGCTTTGGGGAGCGGCCGCGACCCTCGGTCTGGACTCGACCGGGGTGGCCTTCCTTGGGCTCGGCGTGCTGCTCGCGACCGGGGTGCTGACCCTTGGCGACATCGCGAAAGAGGGCGACGTGCTCGCCACCTTCATCTGGTTCGCGGTGCTGTTCACCTTGAGCGGCCAGCTCAACGAGCTCGGTTTCATGGGCTACCTCGGCGAGCGGATGGCGGGAGCGCTCGGCGGCTTCTCGCCCGCGCTTGCCGGGCTCTTCCTGCTCCTCGCCTACGTCCTGCTGCACTACCTGTTCGTCAGCCAGACCGCCCACCTGCTGGCGCTGTTCGGGGTGTTCCTCGACGTCGGGGTGAAGCTCGGGGTCAAGGCCGCGCCCTTCGCCTTCCTCCTTCTGTTCGCCACGAATTTCTTCTCCGCCAACACGCCGCAGGGGTCGTCGGCCAACCTGCTCTTCGCGGGCAGCGGCTATCTCTCGCAGGGCGAGCTGTATCGGCTCGGCGCCCTCACCACCGCGTTCAACCTCGTCGTGTATCTGGTGGTGGGAACGCCGTGGCTTCTCTTTCTGAACCGGTGAATCGTCAGTTTCATTTCCAAGGGGTGTATCCATGAAAAGCGTGCTTCAACGTTCTCTGCCGTTCCTCTTCACCGGAGTCCTGCTGGCCGCGCCTTCGTACGCGGCCGACAAGCTTCCGAACATCGTCGTGCTCGCCACCGGCGGCACCATCGCGGGCGCCGCGGCGAGCGACGTCCAGGCCGGTTACACCTCCGGCCAGGTCGGCGTGGACCAGCTCCTGGCCGCGGTTCCCCAGGCCAGGAAACTCGCGGTCCTGTCCGGCGAGCAGGTCGCGAACATCGGCTCGCAGGACATGAACGATGAGGTCTGGCTGAAGCTGGCGCGTCGGGTCAACGAGGTCCTGGCCAAGCCCGAGGTCGACGGCATCGTCATCACCCACGGCACCGACACCATCGAGGAAACGGGCTACTTCCTGAACCTCGTGGTCAAGTCGAAGAAGCCGGTGGTGCTGACCGCGGCCATGCGGCCCTCGACCGCCCTGTCCGCCGACGGTCCGCTGAACTTCTTCAACGCGGTCGCGGTGGCCGCGAACAAGGACGCGGCCGGCAAGGGCGTCCTGGTCGTGGTCAACGACTGGATCCACGGCGCTTCCTCTCTCACCAAGACCAGCACCACCGCGGTGCAGACCTTCATGTCGCCGCTGCGGGGGCTCGTCGGCACCGTGGCCTACGGAGAAATCGAGTTCTTCCACGGCGCGGTGGGCAAGAACACGGTGGACTCCGAATTCTCGCTCGACGGCGTGACCTCTCTTCCGCGGGTCGACATCATCATGGCCCACGAGAACATGGACGGGAAGATGATCGACGCCGCGGTCGCCGCGGGAGCGAAAGGAATCGTGATCGCGGGCGTGGGCAACGGAAACATGACCAAGGAGGGTCTGGACGCCCTGGCCGCCAACGCCAAAAAGGGCATCATCTGCGTCCGCAGCTCGCGCGTGGTCACCGGCCGGGTCGGACGCAACGTGGAGGTCGATGACGATAAGCTCGCGTTGATCGCCTCGGACGACCTGAATCCGCAGAAGGCGCGGGTGTTGCTGCGGCTCGCTCTTCTGAAGCCGCGCCCGCTCGCCGAGATTCAACGCCTGTTCCAGGAGTACTGAAACCGTCTATCGCCGCACCAAGCAATCACAATCAAAGGAGATATCGAAAATGCGTATCCGCACATTTGCCACAGCCGCCGCGATGAGCCTCATCGGCCTCACGGCTTTCGCACAGGACGTCAAGGTGGACTTCGACAAGAGCGCTGATTTCAGCTCTCTCAAGACGTTCTCCACCAAGCTCGGCACGAGCTGGAACAACCAGATCGGCGAAAAGCGGGTCATCGACGAAGTCGAGGCGACTCTCGCTGAGAAGGGGTGGAAGAAGGTCGACGCCAATCCCGACGCCATCGTGGTCGTCCACGGAGCCACCTCGACCAAGCGATCGCTGAACACCTTCTACTCCGGCGGCGGATACGGCGGCTACGGCTACCGCGGCTGGGGCGGCGGGATGGGGATGGGCAGCGCCACCACCACCGAGTCCGAGTACACGGTGGGCACGCTGGTCGTGGACATCTTCAACGCCAAGAGCAAGGCGCTCGTTTTCCGCGGCACCGCAAGCGACGAACTCTCGGACAAGACGGACAAGAACGTCAAGAAGCTCGACAAGGCGACCACCAAGATGTTCAAGGACTTCCCCCCGGGAGCGGAAAAGAAGAAGTAACCGTCCGGGTCAGGGTGGCCGGGCCCTCGGAAGGGCCCGGTCGCCCCCTCGGCCCGCGACGACATACCGGCCGGCCCCTCTAGGGGCGCCGTCTTAGGAGGGTTCCATGAGCTGGTTCGTCACGTCGCTCCGCGAGAACCCGGAACTCGCGATCTTCCTCACCCTCGCCATCGGCTTCGTGATCGGACGGATCCGCCTCTTCGGTTTCAGCCTCGGGAACGTGGTGGGCACCCTCCTCGCCGGCGTGGTGGTGGGCCAGATCGGGGTCGAGGTGGATCCACTGGTGAAAGTGGTCTTCTTCGACCTGTTTCTGTTCGCGACGGGATACAAGGTCGGGCCCCAGTTCTTTCGGGCCCTTAAGACGAGCGCCCTCTCCCAGGCCCTGCTCACCCTCGTGCTGTGCCTCACCAGCCTCCTCGTCGCGGTCGGCGCATCCAGGTTGATGGGCTACGACTCCGGGACGGCGGCCGGGCTGATGGCGGGCGCTTTCACCGAATCCACGGTCATCGGCACCGCGGGCAACACCATCGCCCGCCTCGACATCCCGGAGGCGGAGAAGGAGCGCCTCCTCAACAACATCCCGGTGGCCTACGCGGTCAGCTACCTCGTGGGCACGGGCTTCGTGGTGTGGTTCCTCTCGACCCTCGCCCCGCGGCTGATGCGCGTGGACCTTCGCGCGGAAAGCCGGAGGCTCGAGGCACAGGCTTCGGGCGCATCGAAGACCGACACCGGAACGCGCTCCGCGTATCGCGAGTGGGATGCCCGCGCGTACCGTCTCCCCGCGGCGTTCTTCGGGCAAACCGTGGCGGAGGTCGAGAAGTCTTTCGCGCCCGCCCGGGTGTTCGTGCAGCGGATCCGCCGGGGAGAAGACATCCTCGAGGTCACGCTCGACCGGGTCCTTCTGGAGGGCGACGTCGTCATCATCGGCGCGCGCCGCGACGTCCTGCTTGACGTGGGATCGCCCTTCGAGGAAGAGGTCGAGGACCGGGAGTTGCTCGACTTTCCCATGGCCGCGTTGAACGTGGTGGTGACGAAGCGAGAGGTGGCCGAGAGGAGCCTCGCCGACATCGCCCACGAGCACGGAAGAGGCGTCGCGTTGCTGAAGCTCGTCCGCGGCGGCGAGGAGATCCCGTTCTCGCCGAGCCTCGTCATCAACCGGGGAGATTCCCTCTGGCTAACCGGCGCTTCGACCGACGTGGAGCGGACGGGGAAGGCCCTCGGATACGTGGAGCGGCCGTCAAGCGAAACCGACATCGTGTTCGTGGGCTTCGGGATTCTCTTTGGAGGCCTGGTGGGAGCCCTTTCCGTCATGGTCGGCGGCATCCCCCTGAGCCTGACCGCGAGCGGAGGAGCGCTCATCATGGGCCTCGTCTTCGGCTGGCTCCGCTCCGTCCGCCCCACTTTCGGCCGCATCCCCGAACCCGCGCTGTGGGTCTTCGACACCGTGGGCCTGGCCGTCTTCATCGGCGTGGTGGGCCTGAACGCGGGCCCGAGCTTCGTGGCCGGGCTGCAGTCGAGCGGTCCGAGCCTGGTGCTGGTGGCGTTTTTCGTGGCCGTGATTCCGCACTCCGTCGCCCTTCTCTTTGGACGCTACGTGCTGAAGATGAACCCCGTCATCCTGCTCGGCGCCTGCGCGGGGGCGGGCACCCAGACCGCGGCCCTTCGCGCCATTCAGGACGAGGCGGGCAGCAAGCTCCCGGTGCTCGGCTACACCGTGCCTTACGCGATCGGCAACATCCTGCTGACCGCGTGGGGCCCGGTGATCGTGCTGCTCACGAGGTGACGGTTTGGGGCCAGTCACGAAGCGGGCTGCACGCGCCTGGCGGGGCCTTGCGCTGGTTCTGTCGGCGGCGGTCCTTTCCTCGCCGGCGCGCGCCCAGACCGCCAAAGAGACCAACCAGCAGACCCAGTTCTGGACGAGCGTCAACACCACCTCGCGGCTCTCGGACCGGTGGGGAGCGGTCCTGGACGTTCACATGCGGAGGAACAACTTCATCAAGGATCCGAGCTTCTACCTCCTGCGTTTCGGGGCGCACTACTGGCTCGGGAAGGACCTGGCCGTGACCCTCGGGTACGCGCGCAACCGGGTCGCGCCCGCTCAGCCCGATTGGGGCACCTGGACCCACGAGAACCGCATCTATCAGCAGGTCCAGTACTCCAACCTGCTGGGGAGGATCCGCATCCTCCACCGGGTGCGGAACGAACAGCGCTGGCAGGAGAAGGTGGAGAACGACGTCCTCACCGGCAGGAGCAGGTTCTCCGACCGGTTGCGCTACCTCGCGAGCGCCAACATCCCCCTGTCCGAGAAGGAATCGATGCCCTCGCTGGTCGTCTCCGACGAGGTCCTCCTGCAGTTCGGCTCCGAAATAGTGCTGAACACTTTCGACCAGAACCGGCTCTTCGTCGGGATCAAGCAGAAGCTGCCGAAGGACTGGAGCTTCGATCTCGGGTACATGCTCGTCTACCAGCAGAAGGCCACGGGATACCAGTACGACCTGAACCACACGCTGAGGTGGTTCTTCTACTTCAATCCGGATTTCACCAGGCGCAAGGGCCGTCACGATCCCGCGGGGGGGCAGGACTAGCCCCGCCAAGGCCAGAAACAAAGGAGCAAGCGAAATGAAAAAAGAACACGGTCCTTCAAAGCAGGGAAGCACCCCTCTCTCCGCGGACGAGTTGCGCAAGCTCCACGCCTGGTGGAGCGCCTGCAACTACCTGGCCGTCGGGATGATCTACCTCCAGGACAACCCGCTGCTGCGCGACAAGCTTAAGGTCGAGCACGTCAAGCACCGCCTCCTCGGGCACTGGGGGGCGAGTCCGGCGCTCTCCTTCGTGTGGACTCACCTGAACCGCGTGATCAAACGCGATGATCTCGACATGATCTTCGTGGCCGGACCGGGACATGGCGCGCCGGGGGTGCTCGGCCCCGCCTATCTCGAAGGCACCTACTCCGAGGTCTATCCCGACAAGAGCGCGGACGCGGAAGGGATGCAGAAGTTCTTCAAGCAGTTCTCCTTCCCCGGTCACATCGGCAGCCACGTGACCCCCGAGACCCCGGGCTCCATCCACGAGGGCGGGGAACTGGGCTACAGCCTGGCCCACGCCTACGGCATGGCCTTCGACAACCCCGACACCATCGTCGCCTGCGTGGTCGGAGACGGCGAGGCCGAGACCGGACCCCTCGCTACCGCATGGCATTCGAACAAGTTCCTCAATCCCGCCCGGGACGGGGCGGTGCTGCCCATCCTGAACCTGAACGGCTACAAGATCGCCAACCCCACCATCCTCGCCCGCATCTCTCACGAGGAACTCGAGGCGTTGTTTCGGGGCTACGGGTACACGCCGTACTTCGTGGAGGGCGACGATCCGAAGTCGATGCACCAGGCCATGGCCGCGACCCTGGACCGCGCGATCTCCGGGATCCGCGCCATCCAGAAACGGGTGCGCGCTTCCGGCAAGACCGAGCGGCCGCGCTGGCCGATGATCGTTTTGCGCTCGCCCAAGGGCTGGACCGGACCGAAGGCGATCAAGGGCCACAAGGCCGAAGGCTCCTGGCGCTCCCATCAGGTGCCTTTCTCGGACGTCCGCGAGAACCCTCAGAGCCTGAAGATGCTCGAGACCTGGCTCAAAAGCTACGAACCGGAGAAGCTCTTCGACAAGAGCGGCCGGCTCATCCCCGAACTTCGCGATCTCGCTCCCGCCGGCGCACGGCGGATGAGCGCCAATCCGCACGCGAACGGAGGAGTGCTGCGCAAGGATCTGAAGCTCCCCGACTTCCGGAAGTACGCGGTCAAGGTTCCGAAGGCCGGAGCGATCCGCTACGAGAACACCCGGCCTCTCGGCGAGTTCCTCCGCGACGTGATGCGCGACAACCTGACCAGTTTCCGCGTGTTCGGCCCCGACGAGACCGCCTCCAACCGCCTGCAGGCGATCTACGCCGTCTCGAAGAAGGTCTGGATGGCCGACCTCCTGCCCGAGGACGCGGACGGCGGCGAACTATCTCGCGACGGGCGAGTCATGGAGATGCTCTCCGAGCACACCCTGCTCGGATGGCTCGAGGGGTACCTCCTCACCGGCCGGCACGGCTTCTTCCACACCTACGAGGCCTTCGCCCACGTCATCGACTCGATGTTCAACCAGCACGCCAAGTGGCTCGACATCTCGAAGAACCACGTGCCCTGGCGCGCCCCCGTCGCCTCGGAGACCATCCTGCTCTCCTCCACGGTCTGGCGCCAGGACCACAACGGCTTCTCCCATCAGGATCCGGGCTTCATCGACGTGGTCACCAACAAGAGCCCGACCGTCGCCCGCATCTACCTGCCGCCGGACGCCAACTGCCTGCTCGCGGTGGCCGACCACTGCCTGCGCTCGGTCGACTGCATCAACGTGATCGTGGCCGACAAGCAGAAGCACATGCAGTTCACCACCATCGACGAGGCCATGGTCCACTGCGCCAAGGGCATCGGCATCTGGCGCCGGGCCAGCAACGACGAAGGGGTCGAGCCCGACCTGGTCATGGCCTCCTGCGGGGACGTGCCGACGGTGGAGGCCCTGGCCGCCACCGCGATCCTCCGCGAGCGATTGCCCGAGCTGAAGGTCCGCTTCATCAACGTGGTGGACCTCTACAAGATGCAGCCCTTGAGCGAGCACCCGCACGGCCTCACCGATCGCGAGTTCGACAGCCTGTTCACCACCGACAAGCCGGTGATCTTCAACTTCCACGGCTATCCGTGGCTGATCCACAAGCTCGCCTACCGGTTCAAGAACCACGACAACCTGCACGTCCGGGGATACAAGGAGCGCGGGAACATCAACACGCCCCTCGAACTGGCGATCCTCAACCAGATCGACCGCTTCACCCTGGTGATCGACGTCATCGATCGCGTGCCGGGGCTCCAGGCGCGCGCCGCCCATCTCAAGGAAGAGATGAAGAACGCGATCATCGACCACGTCCGCTACGCCCACACCCACGGCACCGACCGGAAGGAGATCAGCGACTGGGTGTGGCCCTACGAAGGGGCCCCATCCTGATCGCAGGGCAGCGGGATCCGGATCGGACAGGACATATCGCGATCACCGCTTCCGCGCTCGCGGCCGACGCTCTGGCGACCTCACCGCGCATGACTGCGCCGGGCCGGGGGAGTCTCAATATTGCAAAATAAACATACGATGTTAGATTTGCAAGGATGAGAGAAGTCCACCGGGTTCGCTTTCAGGACCTCCTGAGCAGAAAGCTGCGCACCTTTCCGGCGGTGGTGCTTCTCGGCCCCCGCCAGTCCGGGAAATCGAGCCTCGCGACGGCCGTTCCTGCGCGTGGCGCCCGGCACGCTTTCGATCTCGAGCGCCCGTCCGACCTCGCGCGACTTCGACTGGCCCCGGAGGAGGACCTCGGAACCCTTCAGACTTCCCCCGGACTCATCGTGATCGATGAGATCCAGCGCGAGCCCTCCCTCTTTCCCCTTCTGAGACCCCTTCTCGATGCCCCTTCGAGGCGCGCTCGCTACCTGCTTCTCGGCAGCGCTTCACCGGCCCTGGTCGCGGGCGCCTCCGAGAGCCTCGCCGGCCGGGTCGGCTTCGTCGACCTCACGCCCTTTCTCGCCTGCGAACTTCCTGCCGGAACCTCCGGGCTCACGCGACAGTGGCTGAGAGGCGGCTTTCCGAGAAGCTACCTGGCCCGGTCGGATGGAGCCAGCGCCGATTGGCGCGAGTCCTACCTCCGCGCCCTGCTCGAGCGCGACGTCCCCGCGCTGCGCCCCGGACTCCCCACCGCCACGATCTCCAGGCTCCTCACCATGCTGGCCCACGTGCACGGCGGCATCGTCAACGAGAGCGAACTGGCGGGAAGCCTGGGGGTCAGCGCGCCAACCGTCGGCCGCCACATCGATCTGCTCGAGGGCCTGTTCCTGATCCGCAGGCTGCCTCCCTATTTCGCCAATGTTGGCAAGCGGCTCACAAAATCGCCACGGCTGTATGTCCGTGACACCGGGCTGCTCCATGCGCTCCTCGGGATCCGTGACACCTCTGGCCTGCGGTCTCACCCCAAGGCCGGCGCTTCATGGGAAGGATTCATCATCGAGCAATTGCTGGGGGCTCTTACTCTCCTGGGTGACTCACCGCGGCCCTTCTTCTGGCGCACCCAGGGCGGCGCGGAGGTCGACCTGATCCTCGAGTCGGGCACGCGGCTGGTGGCGGTGGAGTTGAAGCTCTCGGGCGATCCCTCGATCTCCCGCGGCTTTCATGAGTGTCTGAAGGACCTCGGCTGCCCGGGTTTTGTCATCCACGGGGGCAAGAGCGCGTTTCCAATCGGACCCTCGGTACGCGCCCTGCCCGCCGCCATGGTGAGCGAGCCGGAGCGACTGCGCAAGGCGCTGTTCGGCTGACTACCGGCGTCGTCCTCCGCCCCCGCGGGCGCCGCCGCCCCGGTATGAACCGGCGCCGCTGCGACTGCCCCCACTCCTCTGGTAGGTGCTGTAATCGCGCGTGCGCTGAGTCCCTTCGGAACGGGCCCTCGAATCCCGGTCGAGCTGGTCCATGGTTGACGGCGTCGACCGGGTTCCCGTGGTCGACGTGTCACGCTGCTGCTGCGTGGGCCGGTTCGTCGAACCCCAGTTCCCGTTGTCGTACTTCTCCCACGAGCCGCTGTCCTGCCTGCGGTAGACATTGCCGTCGCGGCCTGCGTAGACGTCGCCATTCGTGGTCCTGATGGCGCCCGCGTCGGCGCCGGGCCCGCGCGAGGTGATCGCACCCGCCCCGCTGTCCGTGCGCGTCACCCGCGTGGTGTTGCCGGTGACGTTGTTGGTGACGCGGCGCGTGTTCGCCCACTGGTCCCCGCGCTGCACCGAGGTGCTGCCCCAGCTGCCGTAGACGTTCGAGCCCTGACGAGTCTGGCCGTATGCCCCGGTGCGAGGGTTGTAGGCCTCGCCGTAGCCGCGCGCGCCATACGGTCCCCACGCCGCGGCGCCCCGCGAGTAGGTGCCGGTGCGGGGGTTGTAGCGCGACGCCACTCCCGCGCCGCCGTAGGGACCGTACGCGGCCCCGTATCGGCCGTAAGCACCCGTCCACGGGTTGTACGCCGCACCGTAGCCGTAACTCGGGTAGCGCGGATAGTAATAAGGGTATCCGCCGCCCCAGCCGTAATACGGCGGGTAATACCAGCCGCTGCCCCAGACCGCGCAGCCCCACGCGATCATCACCCCGGTGTAGGCCGCGACCGTCGCGTAGGTCACCCACTCGTCGTCGTCATTGTCTTCGACCACGGTCACGTAGGTCACGTTGTGGGCGGGTGAGCTCACGGGGATCTCGTAGATCGCCTTCGGGACCGAAGAGGCGGCTTCCCACGGGCCGCTGGGTGACGACGCCATGAACCACACGCCCTGGAAGCACATGTAGTAGAGATCCCCGACCTTGATGATGTCCTTGTCGGTGTTGACCGCCTGCGATACCGTGGTCGTCTCGATGGGCTCGAATCTGGGCTCGCCCTGGTAGGCCACCTCGGGCGCCTTGATCTCCTTCTTGTTCACGCGAGCGGTCTGGGGAACCTGCGCGAGCAGCACGGCCTCCGCCGCCTGCTGGGTGCCGGGCACCGACGCGAGCACGCGCGAGCGGGGATGTTCGAGCGAAATCTTCTGGAATTCCGCGGGCAGGCTGAGGGTTGCGAACGTCCATGGGCCCTTGAAGTCGGGCGCGGAGAACCAGCGACCGGAGACGAGGTAGTAGACCGGCCCGTTACCCCCCAGACGGAAGACATCGCTCTCGGTGTTGCTCACCCACCCGAGCCTGGTGCCCGCGACCGGCTGGTAGACGGGAGTGCCGGTGGTGAGGATCATCTCCGCGGGCGTCGTGCTCACGAAGACCTTCGGAGTCTTCTCGACGGAGAGCTTCTGGCCGGGCAACGCCGCCTTGACCTCCGTCCAGTTCGCATCGGCCGGCAGCCTGGAGAAGCTCTGGGGCAAGGCCCCGGCCGGAGTCCACGCACCGCTCAGATCCGTGGCTTTGAGCCAGGTCTTGTCGTCCCGCAGGTAGAAGGTCCTGGTCGGCTCGTGCTGGAAGAGGTCCCAGTTGGTATTGACCGCGAACTTGAGATCGTTCTCCTTGATCGGGCTCCAGATGGGCTCGCCGTCGATGTTCACGAGCCGCGCCGGGCCCGGGCTGAAGAAGATCCTCGGTGGGTCGGATTTCACGCCCTCTTCGTTCTTGGGGATGATGTCGCTCTTGTCGATGTGCGCGAGCACCCGGTCCAGAGAGATCACCCGATCCTCCTCGGGGATCGCCTTGACGATCTCGGCCACCAGTTCGCGCACCTTCTCCTTGTCGAGCGTGGGGAAGTTGGACTCGGTGACGGTCAGGGTCGAAAAATTGACGAGCCGCTCCGAGAGCGCCACCTTCGAGTCCGCTTCCAGCTTGAGAGAGCCGAGCGCGGGCTTGGCGGCGCCCTTCATCTCGTAGGCCACCGCGGCGTAGGCCACGAGGCGACGCTGGCCGCTCCAGCTCGACACCTGCGGCTGGTACACCAGGAGACGCGCTCCACTCGGAGTGGAGTAGGCCCGCGGCCAGCCGCGGTCCGTCGCCCCCCCCGTCGTCGCCGGGTTCGGCGTCACCGTCACCGTGGGCGCTTGTGCGGGCGCGGCGAAGAGCGACGCCGTGGGAGTGAGAGCCATGGCCAGGGCGGTGACCGTGGCCACCGACGCCCGCCCGCCCGCAATCCGTGTTCTTCTCGTGATCTGTCTCTGCATGAGGCGATTCTTCACCAGGTCCGCGTTCCAGCCCAAGGCCCGATCGAGGCGCGACCCCCGAAGGCGCGTGAACATGTCGCCATGCGCCGACGTGAACTGCTGCTGGCGATGCTGCTGCTCATGCCGGCCGTCGCGGTGCGAGCCAGCGACAAGGCCCTGCTGATCGAGCTGAAGGCCGGCGCTGTCGGCGCCTGGGTGGGCGCAATCCGCTTCTGACCGGACGCCGCAGCCGGGGCCCGGGTTACTTCACGCTGTAGCCGCGACCTTCGAGGCAGGCGCCCCATGACTTCTTGAAAGTATCCCGGGCCGTGTTGTCCTGGGCCTTGGCCGTCTCGGCCGCTTTGGCCTCGGCCTGCTTGCCGGCCTTCTTCTGCGCGCGCCGTCCCTTGGCCGCGCCCACCGCGGCGCCCGCTCCGGCGCCCTCTGAGGCATCGAGCGTGCCCTCGTCACGATGGCGTTCGTCATCGCCGACCGCGCCGACCGCGGCGCCCTTCACCGCGCCTTTGGCCGCGCCCTTGACCGCTCCGCCTTTCGGCGCCTCGACGGGGGCGGGAGTCGAAGTGACGGTGGGATCGATGTTGGTCTGCTGCCCCGCCCACGCGTAGCACTCGCTCTCGTCCTTGCCCTGCTGCGCCGCGTCCTGGTTCTTGGCTGGATACACGGCAAGGCCCAGGGCCGCAGGCTTCATGGCGGCGGGCGGCGCTGCGGGTGGGGCCTGGGCAAGCGCCGCATTCGACCCGAGGGCGGCCGCGGCCGCGCAGGTCAGGAACAACGTAACCGTCTTGGGCATGCTCATCATCGCTCGTCCTCCAAATATCGTCATTGGCGGCGTGCCGACTGCGTCGCCTTCAGGCTGCCCGCGTGGGGTCGGCACAAGGGGTCTGCCGGGCAGCTCCGACTTCCACGTTACCTCCATCCGCCGGGGACGGCGGCATATAGACGAACACGCGGGGCACTGGAGGGCGGTGCCCCGCGTGTGGCTTGCGAAACCGGCCTCGATGGAGGCGGGTTAGAACCGGATCGTGATCCCGCCGGACAGTTCGAACTGGTTCGAGTACTGGGCGTTCTCGGTGACGTAGCAGCCCCAGTAGGGGTCGCACCACCAGCCGGTGGCGTCCGACTTGATGTAGGTCGGAGTCCAGCGGCCTTCGAGCCGGATGGCGAAGTTCTTGCTGTCGCCCGGGCTCACCTTGAGCCCGATCGCTCCCGTGCCGGAGAACTTGGAGTTGCCGCTGACCTCTCTCGTGGTCCCGTTCACGGAGATGGCGCTCGGGGAATACTGAGTGGCCCCGAGACCGAACAGGATGTAGGGACGGGCGATCAGATCGGTGTCCCCGAAGTTGTAGGCGAAGTAGCCGTGGTAGTTCCGGACGTCGACATCCGCGATCTTGAGGCTGGCGGTGCCGCCGAGGTCGAGTTCGGTCGACTGCTGGTTGAACAGGAAGCCGACCTCGTTGTTGTCGCTGAGCAGGAAGCCAATGCGCCCGCCCCAGGACATCGCGTTCAGCGGGTCGATGCTGTCGAAGGTACCCAGAGTACCGATCCTGACCGCATTCCCGCTGACGCCGTCGCTGAACGTGTAACCGAAAGTCGCGCTCAGCTCCACGCGCTTGTCCTGTGCCGTTGCCGTGACCGCGGCGAGCGCTACCACCATGGTCGTGAAAATTGTCTTTCGAATCATCGCGTCCCTCGAATTTTTCATTGTGTTTATCGGTGTTCCTGTCTTTTGGAGTTTCTTCTTTGCGGGTATTGCCAAGAGGGCCTGCCCCGCCCCCTAATGCTGCAGGATTGGTGCCGGGGTCGGTCCCGCAGGCTGTCCTTGGCAGCCATACCAATGATAATATGGAGTTTACGATGACATCGCCGTCCGGTGGCGAGAGAAGCGAAGGTCTTCAGTCGTCGCCGGAGGGACGAAATGGCGTCTGCAAGACGATATTTCGACTTGACGCCTCCTCGGTCAATCTCAAGCTCTGACCCCGCCGTGTACACTATTTCGACGATGGATCAGCCGCCGCCTTCTGGGGACTCCCTCGCGAACTGGCTTCATTTTGAACCGCTGATCTCCGACCTTTCCGCCCGGTTCATCGGCCTGAGGGCCTCCGAGGTGGACGACGCGATCGGGGAGGCCCAACGAAGGGTGTGCCGGTTCCTCGGCCTCGATCATTCGGTGCTGTGGCAGGAGTCCGAGAAGGACCCGACCGGCTTCGAACCCACCCACTTCTACTTCGCCCAGGACATCCCCAGGCCGCCGGGGAGGCTGAGCCAGGGTCTTTTCCCCTGGGGCGCCAGCGAGGTTCTGGCCGGCCGTTCGGTCGTGCTTTCTACGGTGGAGGACCTGCCGAAGGAGGCCGCGGTCGACCTCGAGAACGCGCTTCGTTTCGGAATGAAGTCGAACGTGACCCTGCCGCTCTCGGTCGGGGGGGAACCTCTGGTGGGCGCCCTGGCCTTCAGCACGCTTCGCGCGCCCCGGGCGTGGCCGGAGCCCCTGCTGAGGCAGCTTCGCCTGGTCGCGCAGGTCTTCGCCAACGCGATCGCCCGGAGGCGTCAGGATCTCAGGCTTCAGGAGAGCGAGCACCGCCTGAACCTGGCGGCGGATGCGGCGGAAGCCGGGCTCTGGACGCTGGAGTCCCGTGGCGGGGCGTTCTGGCTCACCGACCGCGCCCGGACCGTCTTCGGTTTTCTCGAGGGCGAGTCGGTCGATCTGGCGCGGCTCAGTGCGCGAGTCCATCACGACGATCGCGTCCGGTTCGATGGCGCGCTGGAGCGATCGATGCGGGCAGGTGAGCCGCTCAGCATCGAGTATCGGATCGTTCTCGCCGGTGAGCGCCGCGCGCGCTGGCTGGCCATGCGGGGACGGCCGCCCGGCACCATGCCTGGCGACCCCGAACAGCTGATGGGCGTGGTCCTGGACATCACCGACCGGAAAAGGGTGGAGGCGGCGTTGCGCAAGAGCCAGGCTCGCCTGTCCGCGAGCGCCGAGCTAGCCGGCCTCGGCTTCTATGAGTTGAACTTCGAGGCCGGCGCCGCGTTCACGGACGAACGATTCCGCGACTTCGGAGGCATTCCACCGGGGATGGACGGCATGGAACCCATGAAGTTCTGGCTGGAGCATCTCCATCCCGACGACCGAGAGTCCGTCCTGGCCCGGCGCGAGGAAGTGCACGCGGGCAGAACGGACCAGATCGCCACCGAGTATCGCTACCTGCATCCGGCCCTGGGAGAGCGGTGGTTTCACCACGTGGCTCGCGCGACCAGGCGCGACGCCAATGGACGCGCGGTGGCGACCTTCGGCGTGCTGCGTGACATCACGGAGAGTCGCCGCCGCGAGGAGGCTTTGCAGAAGTCCAACGCGGAGATCGCCGAGTTGAAAGACCGGCTTCAGGCGGAGAGCGATTTCCTCAGGGCCGAGATCGGAGTGATTCGCGCCGGCGCCCTGGTCACCGGGGAGAGCCCGGCCATTCAGCAGGTGCTCCGCATGGTGGAGAGGGTGGCGCCCACCGACTCCTCCGTCCTGATCTATGGCGAGACCGGGACCGGCAAGGAACTGGTCGCCCAGGCCCTGCATCGTCAGAGTCCCCGAGGCAAGCACCTCATGGTGAGCCTCAACTGCGCGGCCCTGCCCGCCGGGCTCGTGGAAAGCGAGCTGTTCGGTCGGGAGAGGGGAGCTTTCACGGGAGCGCTGACCCGCCAGATCGGACGTTTCGAACTGGCCGATCACTCGACCTTGTTTCTCGACGAAGTCGGCGAGCTCTCCCCGGAGGTGCAGGCCAAGCTGCTGCGCGTGCTCGAGTCGGGCGAGTTCGAGCGCCTCGGGAACTCCCGGACGACCAGGGTCGATGTCCGGGTCATCGCCGCCACCAATCGCGACCTTCTCCAGGAGGTTCGCCAGGGACGCTTTCGCGAAGACCTCTACTATCGACTGAACGTCTTTCCGATCCGGGTGCCCCCGCTGCGCGAGCGGCCGGAGGACATTCCCGTGCTGGTCTGGACCTTTCTCGAAGAGTTCTCCTCCCGCATGGGCAAGAAGATCACCCAGGTGCCGCGAAGGACCATGGAGGCGCTCCAGCGCCATCGCTGGCCGGGCAACGTGCGCGAGCTGCGGAACGTGATCGAGCACGCCGCCATTCTCACCACCGGCGATATCCTGAAGGTCGAAGCGCTCGGAGCCGTCGCCAACGTCGACGCGCCGCCGCCCAGGTTGATCGACTCCGAGCGCGAACTGATCCTCCGCGCGCTGGAGAGCGCGGGCGGACGCATCAAAGGGCCGAAGGGCGCGGCCGGGGTCCTCGGCCTCAACCCCTCGACCCTCTACAGCCGCATGAAGAAACTGGGCCTGCGGCCTCGCCGACCCGGGGCCGCCGCGTCCGCCTGACCGACGGCCGGGAGGGGCCTACAAGGTCACGTCCTCGTCGAGCACGCCCTCGATCTTGAACCACCACTTCGGCTGATACTGGATGAACACCGGGACCCCGGCGAGCGGTCCGTCGGTGCCGCAGATCAGGGTGAAGCGTTCGACCGTGCCCTTCTCGAGATTCCGGCTCTCGAACTCGAGACGCACGAGCTTCTGGTGCGTCCGTTTCCCATGTTGGACCTTGTCGACGCGCTGCCAGGACTTGAGGATCAGGTCGTAGAGGGCGGTGTTGAAGGTGTACTGGACCTTGCGAAGAGCCGGGCCCGCGTTTCCCGCCGCGCGGCTCGCCTCCACCCCCGCGTCCACCAGGCTGGCGGTGCCGAACAGGAGACCCGGGTGCGTGCCCTGGGGCAGCCGGCCCGTTCGCACCCGGGGGGGCGGTTCCGTCAACTCGACGTACCGCTGAAGGTCCTCGAGCTGGCGGACGGTGAAGTCTTTCGGCGCGTAGACCACCCGGTTCTCGGCCCGGGTCTCGTTCCCGTTCAGGCTGGCCCGGATCATCTTGAAGAGAAAGCGGCCTTCCTTCGCTTCCTGGGCCATCTTGGCCTGAGCCGAGGTCAGGTTGTCGTCCTCGGAGCGATTCATCACGCCCAGCATGATCGCGTCCGTGGGCCCCGCGTCCTCACGGACGAAGCCCCACCGGTTGATACGGCGCGGCGCCCGGGCCGGGTCGGAGCCGAGCAGCAGTTCGTAGCCCTTCCGCCCTCCTTCCTGGTCCCGCCACACGATGTGGGCGTCGCCCACGTTCTTGGCGCCCACCCAGAACAGGAGCGGGCGGATCGCGGCCGACAGGCGGTAACGGTGCTGCTGCTTCACCCGCATGGCCAGCGGGTTGTCGTTTGGGGAGGGGTCGTCTCCCGCCCCCGTTCGCGCCGCCCCGGCCGAGACCAGGGCAAGAAGTACCAACCACCCGGCTCTCATCCCGCGGCTCTCCAGGCTTGCCCCTCGCACCCCCTAGTGCCGCTTCATCGGGGCAGGCGGCGCGCCCTTCCCCTGGGCGTAACGCTCCCTCCAGACCGGCCCGGTGAGGTTTTCGAGTTCCTCCCCGAAACGCGCCAGTCCCTCGTGGTAGTCGGCGTCCTCCAGGGCCGCCCGCGCGTCTTCGTCGGTGGGCCTGGGATCGTGCCTCCGGACGATCTCCATGAAGTCCGAGTGGTGGTCCCGGATGATGCAGGGGGCAAGCCAGTTGTGACAGTCGGGGCACTTCTCGTTGGCCTCGCGGTAGCCGTAGTCGCGCTGCCAGTTGCGGATGTCGGAGAAGAAGGGCTTCGCCCAGACGTCGTCGAGAGTGCCGCCCGCGGCGAAGGTTTCCTTCACGTTGGCCGGGGAGTAGGGGACGAAGACGCAGGGACTCACGTCCCCGTTCCAGTTGATGTGGAAGTACCCGCCCGGACGCCCGGCGGCCACGCAACCGTTCGTGGCCGTCGCCGAGTTCCAGAAGTCGGCGATGAAGATGTGCTTGTTGCGCACGAGCGACCACTCCCGCTCGAAGAGCCGGAGCCGCTGTTCCGGGGTGGCCATGAGGTCCAGGGTGAACGAGCGCCCGATCGGCATGTAGTGGAAGACGAACGCATAACTTGCGCCCATCTCATCGAAAAATTTGCCGACCACTTCGTCCGACAGGATCTCATCCGCGTTCTCCCGGGTGGCGGTCAGGGAGTTGCCCATGATCACACCTTCCCGCTTGAGTCGCGCCATGGCGGCGAGGACTTTGTCGAAGACTCCCTCGCCCCGCCGCGTGTCCGTGCGCTCCTTCATTCCCTCGATGGAGAGGGCCGGGCTGACGTTGCCCATTCTTCCGAGGCGCCTGGCCACCGCGTCGGTGATGAGCGTCCCGTTCGTGTACATGACGAAGAAGCAGTCCGGGAACCGTTCCGCGAGATCCAGGAAGTTCCGGTCGCCGTCGCGCCACGCGAGCGGTTCGCCACCGCTGATCACGAAGAAGCGGGAGCCCCAGTTGTCATGGGCGTCGCGGATGATGTGCTCGAAGGTGTCCCAGTCGAGCTTCTCGCGATTCGCTCCCGAGTTCGCGTAACACCCGCGGCAGCGCAGGTTACAGGCCTTGCCCGGGCTGATCACGAGGAAGTCGGCGGGGGTCTGCCCCTGATGGCGCGCGCGGAACCGGTCCTTGGCGCTCGTTCCGCCCCGCTTCACGAGGGTGTCGCTCGCCAGGGTCTTTACCAGCGCCCTGAGCGCGGGCGCTCCGATCTGGCCGCGGGCAAGACCGCGTTCGGCGGCGCCCAGGAGGGCGAGGGCGAGCGCCACCTTGTCCTGCTCGATGGCCGGAGGATGCCGCAGTGCGGAGGCGGGGACCTCCCCGCGGCTGCGGATACGGGCCTCCATGTTCGAGGCGATGGCGCGCCGGATGGGACCGATGCCCCCGAGCTTCAAAGTGCACCAGGTGAGGGCGTCGAACGCCCAGTCCCGACCGGGTTGACGGGTCCCGGACGCCTCGGGGTGGGGCAGAGTCAGCGCATTCGTGGATTCGACGATTGGCGGAATCATGATACCGGATCCTGCTTGCAGGATTAGTGCCGGGTCCATCCAGGCGCGCCGCCGGATTTCGTATCGGTCCCTGCGCGGATTTCACCGAAAGACGAAATGGCGTCTACGGGTCGACATATCGTCCCTTCAGCGCCCAGGCGTCGTCCCCCGTCCGCACCCGGGCACCGGTCACAAACTCCTTAAACGGCGATGTCTTAGCCCCATTGCCAGGCCGGAATCCGCGGCACGGCACGGTTCGTGCGATACGCCTAAGGACATGATTGTCGGCACCATCAGGATCCTGCCGCCGCCGAACCGGCGTGCGGAGGTGCTGGAAGTCCTGCGGGCCATTCAAGGCCCGGTCCTCGCACAGCCCGGTTGCTGCGCCTGCCACGTGTATGAAGAAGAGGGCTCAGAGCCTGCGGTGGTTCTGGTCGAGAGGTGGGAGACCGAAGCGGCGTTCGAGGCGCACCTCCGGTCCGAGAACTACCGCCGCCTTCTCGGCGCCGTCGAGCTCTCGCAGAGTCCGCCCGAGATCTGCTACGACCACATATCGCAGAGTGAAGGCATCGAGCGGGTCGAGCGGACGCGACTGCCGGCGAAGGCCACGAGATGAATCAAGGGAACAGACCGCTGGCGCGAAGGGCCGGCATTACGACCAGGAGAACGCCATGATGATGCGACCTAGAACCGGACACACCCACAATCGGCGCTGGGGCGTCGAGGGACTGCTGCTTTTGGCCCTCCTCCTTGCCGCGCCGCCGGGGCGAGCGGAGTCGAAGCCGGGTCAGCCCGGACCCGATCCGACGGCGAGCCCCGCGCCGGCCGCCGCGCAGGACCCGGCGGCCAGGACCGAAGAGAAGCCGAGGATGGAGATCTACGGCTTCGCCATGATGGACATGGGCTATGAGACCGGCCAGACCGACCCCAACTGGTTCGACGTCCTGCGGCCCACGAAGCTCCCGGCCTTCGAGAACGAGTACGGCGCGGACGGCCACTACTTCGCGGGGGTCCGGCAGAGCCGGCTGGGGGTCAAGGGGTTCATTCCCACGAGCGCCGGCGAGATCAAGACCATCTTCGAGTTCGAATTGTTCGGCACCGGTGTCGACGCGGGCCAGACGACCTTCCGCCTGCGCCACGCGTGGGGCGAACTCGGTCAGGTGGGAGCCGGCCAGACCTGGAGCCCGTTCATGGACATCGACGTGTTCCCGAACTCGATCGAATACTGGGGCCCCAACGGAATGGTGTTCTTCCGGAACGTTCAACTCCGGTGGACGCCCTGGTCCAGGGGGGATTCGCGGTTCGCGATCGCCCTCGAGCGGCCGGGGGCCAGCGCCGACCAGGGTGTCTATGCCGGCCGCATCGAACTGCAGGACGTCAGCGCCCGATTCCCCCTGCCGGACCTCTCCGCGCACTTCCGCAAGGCTGGAGATTTCGGCCACGTCCAGTTCTCCGGCATCGTGCGCCAGATCAAGTGGGACGACCTCAACGACGACAAGTTCGACCTCACCGGCAGCACCACCGGCTGGGGCCTTCACGCGAGTTCCAACCTCAAGCTCGGGAAGAACGTGGCACGACTTTCCGTGGTCTACGGCGCGGGCATACAGAACTACATGAATGACGCCCCGGTGGACGTGGGCATCGAGAACAACTTCTCGAACACGAGAACGCCCGTCCTGGGCAAGGCCCTTCCCATGCTCGGCATCTCCGCGTTCCTCGATCTGAACTGGAACGCGAAGTGGACGAGCACGGTGGGTTACTCGATGCTCGACATCGACAACACCGACGGCCAGGCCGCAAACGCCTTCAAGAAAGGGCAGTACGCGCTCGCCAACATCCTGTACTACCCGACCGGAAACGTCTTCCTCGGCCCCGAGATCCAGTGGGGCAAGCGGGAGAACTACCGGGACGGCTTCACCTCGGACGACGTCCGGATCCAGTTTTCCGCCAAGTACAACTTCAAGCTCTCCCTGGGAGGCAAGTGATCAACATGTCACGGACAATCAGCGGCCTGCGGCTGATCGTCGCGGCCGCCGTAGCGCTCTCGGTCGCCGCGCCATTTGCGCAGGCCCAGACCCCAGCCGAGATCCAGGCGGCGCTCGACGCGGCCCACGCGAAGTACCTCACGCTGAAGGAAGGCAAGAACGCGGACTACATCCCCGCCCTGGCCAAGGTCGACTCGAACATCTACGGCATCGCCCTCGTGACCGCCGACGGCAAGGTCTACACCGCGGGTGACATCAAGTCCGAGGTCTCGATCCAGTCGATCTCGAAGGTCTTCACCATGGCCAAGGTCATCGAAGAGCAGGGTCCGGACGCGGTCGCGAACACCATCGGCGTGGACGCCACGGGCATGCGCTTCAATTCCATCGTCTCCATCGAGTTCTCGCAGAAGGCCCTGGGCGGGCCGGAGATGAACTCCCTGGTGAACCCGGGCGCCATCGCCACCACCAGCATGGTGAAGGGTGCGACCCGGGACGAGATATGGAAGAGCATCCTCGCCTACTACTCCGACTTCGCGGGGC
>DAORUA010000006.1:0-34254 GCA_035432945.1 Vicinamibacteria bacterium
TTGCACGGCAGGGTACTCCTGACTCCGGGTGGACGCAACGATGCCGACATGCGGAACTGGATCGTGAGTAGACTGGCGAGCCATGAACACACATCGACGGTGCGGCTTCGGCCGCCTGATCGCGATCCTGGCCTTGGGCCTCGTCGCAGTCTTCACTCCGGTCGTGACCGCTCAGGAGGGGGGCGGCGACACGGTCCGGGTGTGCACGTTCCCGGCCGCGGGCTTCTTCGCGCGTGACGGCGCGGGCGTGGCGTCGGGCTTCGAATACGATCTTCTGACCGGCTTCGCCGCCGCGGGCAAGCTCAAGGCCACGTTCGAAGACGTGCCCCAGTTCGACCAGATCCTGAAGGACACCGCGAGCGGAAAGTGCCAGATCGGCGCGGCCACGATCGCCGTCACCAAGGAGCGGAAGGCAAAACTCTCCTTCTCCAACCCGTACTTCCCGAACCGTGTCGTGGTCGTCCAGAAGAAGTCCAGCGCCTTCGCGCAGCCGGCCGATCTCAAGGATCGCCGGGTGGCGGTGGTGAAGGGAACGCTGTCCGAGAGTCTGGTGACCGGTATTTCCGGCGCGAAGTCCGTCCTCGCGGACGACGACGACGCGGCGTTTCAGGCGCTGCTCAAGGGCGCCGCCGACGCCCTGGCCTGCGATTCCGCGGTGGTGCTCCACTATCTGAAGCTGCATTCCGACCTGACCATCGCGTTCCCGATGGGGGATCGATCCTTCTTCGCCTTCGCCCTCCCCCCGGGATCGAAGTTCGTGGGCCCGCTCAACGAGCACCTGAAGTCCCTGCAGAAGTCGGGTGCTTTCACCAGGCTGCTCGCGAAGCACTTCGGCGAAGCGAACGCCGACTTCCTCGCCGAAGACGTCGCCAAGGCGTCCGGGAAGCCGTAGCCACCCTTCACGCCCCGGGGATCGGCTGAACTCGATGCCCCCGATCCGTGTCGGCCTGAAGCGGGTTCTTGTCGTGGACGTGGGCGGAACGAATCTCAAGGTGTTTCTCCCCGGGACCGACCATGCGGCGGTGACTCCCTCGGGGCCGCGCTTCACGCCTCGCGACATGGTGGATGAGATCAGGAAGACGGTGGCCGGCTGCCCGTACGACGCGGTGTCGATCGGCGTTCCCGCGGTGGTCGCGAAAGGGAGGATCGCGGCCGAGCCGCCGAACCTCGGTCCGGGCTGGCTGAGGTTCGAGTTCGAGAAGGCCCTCGGGCGGCCGGTCAGGCTCATCAACGACGCGGCGATGCAGGCGCTCGGTAGTTATGAGGGCGGCACCATGCTGTTCCTCGGTCTCGGCACGGGCCTGGGCACGGCGCTCGTGGTCGACGGCAGGATCGTCCCGCTCGAGTTCAGCCAGCTGCCCTACAAGCGAGGCACCTACGAGGACTACCTCGGGGCCGGCGGCTTCACGAGGTTCGGACCACGCGTCTGGCGCAGGCACGTGGCGGCGGCGGCCGCCACCCTGAAGGAGGCCACGGTGGCGGACTACGTGGTGCTGGGCGGCGGCCGAGCCGGCGCCCTCGCGGACCTGCCCGCGGGGTGCCGTCGCGGCGACAATCGCAACGCCCTCGCGGGCGGGCTGCGCCTGTGGGGTCGAAGGCGTCGTTCCCGGGAGTGACGAAGGTCACGGCGGGTCCCGAACTTGTGACATCAAAGACGACCAGGTGGTGCTCGATCGTCCTATCCTTCAGGGGTGAAAAACTCCTATCCGGGGAAGGTGATGCTCCGTGTTCTCATCTGCTCCCGGCGGGACCTGCGGCCTGAACTCACCGAAACCCTGATCGGACGGCAGGGCATCGAGGTCTATCGCGTCGAGAAGATGGCCGACGCGCGGCTGGTCGGTCCCAGCCTCGGCGTCCAGGTGATCCTGGTGGATCGCGAATTTCCCGATGCCGCGGCCTTCATCCGCCAACTGCGGAAGGAGCCGGCCACGCGCGATCGCTCCATCGCGGTGCTGAGCCGCCGTCCGCCCCAGGACAGCGGTCAGGAACTGCTGGCCGCGGGCGCCAACGCGGTGCTCCGGCTGCCCCCCGACGCGAGCTGGGACGAGCGCTTCTCGAAGCTGCTCACCGTGCCCGTCCGCCAGCAGGCGCGGCTGCCCGTCCACATCAAGCTGCCCACCGAACTGGCGTCCGAGGCCGCGGTCCTGAACCTCAGCCCCGGGGGCATGCTGGTGTTCACGCATCACCCCCTGAAGGTGGGCGATGAGTTCAAGTTTCGCCTGCCCGTGTCCGAGGGAACCATCGTCATTGGCCGCGGTCGGGTGACCCGCGACGCGCGGCCCGCGGGGTTCGGCGTCGAGTTCGTCGAGCTCGAAGGCGACGGCAAGGAGGCGGTGATGAACTTCCTCCGCTCGGCTCGCCTCGACTGAGCCGCAGAAGCCCCGGCCAGGGGCCGTATAGTTCTCTCCCACGCCGCACCGACGGGAGGACATCATGTTCCAACGCATCTCCAACAGCTGGTCCCTGGTCAAGGCCAGCGCCGCCGTGCTCAGCGCCGACAAGGAGCTGATGGTCTTTCCCGCCATCTCCGCGGTTCTCTCCGTGGTCGTGCTGATCACGTTCGCGGTGCCGAGCGTGCTGGCCGGCCTGTTCGACTCGGCCGCGCTCAACGAGTCGGGCTTCCCCCTGGCCGGCTACGTCGTGGCCTTTCTGTTCTACGTGGTCCAGTACTTCGTCATCTTCTTCTGCAACACCGCGCTCGTGGGGGCCGCGCTGATCCGATTGCGCGGGGGAGATCCCACCGTGGCCGACGGCTTCCGCCTCGCCCAGTCGCGGGTCGGGCACATCTTCGGTTACGCGGTCATCGCCGCCACCGTCGGGGTGGTCCTGCGCGCGATCTCCGAGCGAAGCGGGTTCATCGGGAAGCTCGTGGTCTCCTTCGTGGGGCTCGCCTGGAACGTGGCCACCTTCCTGGTGGTGCCCGTGCTGGCCGCGGAGGACGTGGGGCCGATGGACGCGGTGAAGCGCAGCTCCGCCTACCTGAGAAAGACCTGGGGTGAGCAGATCGTGGGCACCGCGGGCATGGGCGCGGTGTTCGGCCTCATCTCCTTCGCCACCGTCATCGCGGGGATCGCGCTCTTCATCGCGGCCGCCGCGACCCAGTCCGCGGCCCTGATGATCGCGGTCGCGGTCGGATTCGTGTTCACCCTGATGGCGATCGCCCTGGTCAGCTCGACCCTGGGCGGCATCTACGCGGCGGCGGTCTACCGCTTCGCCGCCGAGGGCGACGCCGGAACGTTCTTCAGCGCGGACATGGTCCGGGGCGCGTTCCGGAAGAAGTGAGTCGCCGCCTGCCGCTCATCGAGTGACCTGCCTCACCGAGAGCCGCGGCGGCCGGACCTATCCTGTCCGCATGTCTAGCGTGAGCATTTCCTACGATCTGGCCAAGGACGACGAGGCCCAGGCCTTCCGGATCGCGGTGGCCGCCGAGGGCCTGTTCCGGGCCCTGATCGACTTCCACCGTCTGGTCGTCGAACGCCGCGACCGGCGCGCCCGGTCGCAGCCCTCGCACGTGGTGCGGGCGCTGCTTCGTGAACGCCTCACCCAGCGAACCGCGGCCTGGACCCTCAAGGCCAACGCCTTGAAGCCCCGGCGCTGGCGGCGGCCCCTGCGTCCCGCGACTCTGACCGTGGAAGTGGGTTTTCCCTACGTGGCCCTCTTGAACGCCGAGGGCATCTTCGCGGCGGTCCGGGCCATCGACGCTTCCTTCAAGGCGGACGATTCGCTCCTGTCCTGGAAGGAAATGGCCGCGATCAACCTCGCCAAGCTGGAGCAAAACGGCGCCGCCGCCGCGTTCCTGAACGAAGTCACCGCGCACCGCGGCGAGTGAGACCCGGAAGCCGGAACCTTCCGGCTTAGAGTACGGGCTCCATGTCCCTGATCGAGCAGACGCGCAAGGCCGGAGTCGTCGGCGCCGGGGGCGGTGGCTTTCCGGCCCACGTGAAGTTCGCCGCGAAGGCGGAGATCGTGATCGGCAACGGAGCCGAGTGCGAACCGTTGCTCCACAAGGATGCCGCGATGATCGAGCACCGCGCCCGCGAGGTGGTGCGCGGGATGGAACTGGTGATGGACCAGGTCGGCGCGCGCGAGGGCGTGCTCGGGATCAAGGAGAAGAAGAAGGCGGTGGTGGCGGCGGCCCAGGCGGCGTGCGCGGGAAGCCGGGTTCGCGTCCATCTGCTCGGCGACTACTACCCGGCGGGCGACGAGTACGATCTCATGTTCGCGGTGACGGGAAGACTGATTCCCCCGCAGGGCCTGCCCCTTCAGGTGGGCGCGGTGGTCAGCAATGTCGAGACCCTCGCGCAGGTCGCGGCCGCGGCCGACGGACGTCCGGTGACCCACAAGATGGTGACCATTGCGGGCGCGGTCGCGAATCCCTCCACCTTCGAGGTTCCCCTGGGCGCAAGTTACCGCGACCTCATCGCCGCGGCCGGGGGCGCCACCTGCGAAAGCCCGGTGCTCCAGATCGGAGGCATGATGATGGGGCGCACCAGCGAGTCGCTCGATGTCCCCATCACCAAGACCGACGCGGGGGCCATCGTGCTGCCCCGCGAGCACAAGACCATCGAGCGCAAGCTGCGGCCGAAGGAGGCGCAGGCGCGGATCGGGCGCTCGGCCTGCGACCAGTGCCGCTACTGCACCGAGTTCTGTCCGCGTTTCCTGCTCGGCTACGCGGTCGAGCCTCACCAAGTCATGCGCGGCCTCGGCTTCACCTCCGCCGGCTCGTCGCAATGGAACCCGTGGGCGTCCCTGTGCTGCTCCTGCGGCCTGTGCACGCTCTACGCCTGCCCCGAGGACCTGCACCCGAAAGAGGCCTGCGACGACGCGAAGATCGAACTGCGCGCCACCGGTTTCAAGTGGACGGGACCGGCGCCCGAAAAACCCCATCCCTTCCACGACGGCCGCCGCGTTCCCATCGATCGGCTGGTGAGCAAGCTCGGCATCGGCGCGTGGGACAAGCCGGCGCCCCTGCGTCCTCTGCCGCGGGAGCTGACCCGCCTCGTGCTTTCGCTGAAACAGTCGGCCGGCGATCCCGTGGCCCCTTCGGTGCGGGCGGGGCAGAAGGTCCGGATGGGCGAGGTGCTGGGCGAGCCCGCGAGCGGCGCCCTGGGCGCCACGCTCCACGCGCCCATGGCCGCCCTTGTCGAATCCGTGTCGGAGACCATCGTCCTGGTGAAAGCATGAACAACTGCATCGGCCTGATCGAGCTCACTTCCATCGCTTCCGGTTTCGAAGCCGGCGACGCCATGATCAAGGCGGCGTCCATCGAGCTGCTGCTGGCCCGCAGCATCTGCTCGGGGAAGTACATGGTGATGGTCGGCGGCGAGGTGGCGAACGTCGAGGCGTCCATCGAAGCCGGAGCCGCCATCGCCCAGGGCTGCCTCATCGATCGCTTCGTGATCCCCAACATCCATCCCGATGTCTTCCGCGCCATCAGCCGCACCGAGGTCCCGCCCCTCGAAGGCGCGCTCGGCATCCTCGAGTCGTTCAACGTCGCCACCCTGATCGAGGCGGCGGACACCGCGGTGAAGGCGGCCGAGGTGAGGCTCCTCGAAGTCCGCCTCGCCATGGCCATGGGCGGCAAGGCCTTCTGCACGATGACCGGCGACGTGGCCGCGGTGCAGGCCGCGGTCGCGGCCGGCCGGGCGGTGATCGCGAAGCGCGGACTCCTGGTCAACGCGGTCGTGATCCCGCGGCCGTCCCCCGAACTGTATCGGGAACTGGTCTAAACGGGGTCCAGCGGCGAGGACGTCATTCCCGCCGCGCAGGTCCCGCTTTCAGTGCTCAGGAGATCGAGCGGAGCATCGGGGGCCGAAAGGGGAGACTCCCGCTGCGCGCCTCTCATGGGGTTGGCCTGTGGATCTCGAAGTCTTCTAAGTCGCCGAGACCGTGATTATTGGTTTCTCGCGGTGGGCCGACTGTGTTCCCTGGTGCCAGGGTCGGTCCGGCCTCCTTGGCGCCGTCCGCCGCACGCGTTTCCGCGCGGCTTCATCCTTCCTCGTCCCGCCTCCTCTTCAGAGTTCCTTCGCTCATCCTCCCGCCCCTCTTGTCTGGGGCTCTACCTGATTCGGGTTTTCAAGCCCTCTTCGCGGCCTACCGAAGGCGTCCACTACCGCGAGAGCATCCGACCCTCGCTACGTTCCGTCCTCAGGTTTTCAGAGAACCTCCCGACGGTTTCCTCCGCTTTCGGTGTCGCCGGCTTGTTTCGTCCGGCCGCCACGTCCAGGGTTCTTTCTGCTCGGTCTGGGAGACGTTTCTCTCAGCCGCTGGACGCCATCGTCGCGCTGCATCAGGCGTGCCACGCGGGGGCGAAATGCGCTGCCCGGCCGAATATCTCCTCCGCGGTCAGGAAGATCCGGGAGGAGACATCCCATCAGAGGGCGCGGCCCGATGGCCGCTCCCGCGAAGCTCTTGCGTGGGCTCGCAGGACACCAGCGCAGCACTTGCGTGCGAGCCTCGCGGCGCGGGCCCGACGGGGCTAGGACATCCTCGGCGCGTCTGCGAAGCTTCCGACCGCGGCCTCTTCGGATTCGAACGCCTCCCAGACCGTGAGGAGCCGGGTGATATTCAGGAGCTCCTGGACGCGGTTCGTGAGGTGGAGCAGTTTCATCCCCCCGCCCTTCCGGCTCGTGGTCACGAAGGTGCGCACGAGCTGGCTGATGCCCGCGGAGTCGATGTAGGGAACCCCGCCCATGTTGACGACGAGCTTCACGCGCCCGGACTCGATGGTCCGGGTGACCGCGTCGCGGAAGGTCTCTTCGCCGTCCCCGAACATGATCCGTCCCTCGACATCGAGGATCGTGATATCGCCCGCCTCACGCTCGCTGATCTTCATAGGGCCCTCGGCCGGCAATATACGCCCGGCCCGGGCCTATTCGAGGTCTTCGACCTCGAACCGGGCCAGTTCCTTGCGGCTCTCGAGCCAGGCGACCACGGCCGCCCGCTGGGCCGCGGTGGGGCGGGAACCGTCGAGGCAGGCCACCCGGAAATCCCACCTGCGGTCGTGCCGCTCCTCATCGCACTCGAGACCGCGGGGTTCGATCGCCTGTTCGACGAACCGGTCCAGGAATTCGTTGGCCCTCAGGCTCGAGACATCGTCGAGCACGTAGGACACGCCGAAGGCGTAGCCCTTGAACTCGCCCTCGCCCTGTTTCTTCCTCAGTCGCTTGCGCATGGCTAGCGGGTCGACTTCAGGTTCCAGATGGCCAGCGCGTCCGGCGAGCCCTGGCTGCGGACCCCGTTGTCGGTGAGGATCGCCTCGGTGGCCGCGAGTATCTCCTTGTGCGAGAAGACCAGGGTCTCGGTGAAGACGCCCTCGAACTCGAAGGTGACGAACTCCGCGGTCTGATCGCGCAGCAGCTCGACCAGGTGGGAGAGGCTCCGGACCGGGGCGCCGTTCGCCTTCTGGAGGACGAGGCCCATGGGGTTCGAGTAGCCCTGGGCCAGGCGATGGGGGAAGAAGGGCGCCGCCACCACCACCAGGCTCTCGCCCGGGAACGCGGGCGCGTCGAGCATCCGCTTGATCAGCGAGCTGGTCATGATCCCCAACATGTTGCCGAGCCCCTGGTTGCGCATGAACCCGCTCACGAACTCCGTGCTCGCGCTCGTGAAGACGATGGGGCCATAGACGAAGTAGGAAGGGTAGCTCCCGTCCAGGCTCGGGATGAGGCCCGGCCGCGCGGCCTTCACCGGCAGGTCGATTTGCAGCGGCTTCGAGTCGCGGATCACGGAGAGGGGGACCTTGCCGTCCTTCGCGACGCTCTGCACGAGGTACTGGAAACTCACACGCGAATTGGCGCCGAGCTTGACCATGCCCTGGTCGTCCACCGGACTTCCGCCGATCTTCGTGATGACGTCCCACTTCCGGAGGGCCGCCTCGCCCGCCCGCTTCTCCGGCTCGTCCACCACGATGCCCTGGGCGTCCTTCGGGAGCTTGAGGAAGGTGCGCAGGGCCGCGTTCTCGAGGGTCTGCAGCCGGTCGGTCATGACCGGCTTGCCGTCATAGCGGCCATCGGCGATATCCGCGAGGTAGGGCTCGATCTCCGCGCAGGGGATGATGTAGCTGATGTTCTGGGCGCCGCCGAGGGAGGAGAAGGCGAGGCCGATCATCTTGTCGCCCACCACCGCGGGGCCGCCGCTGTTGCCGGGATTGATGGCCGCGTCCACCTGGATGCGCAGGCCCGAGGCGCCCGTGCCCGCGGGATCGTAGCCGTAGGGAGAGAAGTCGACGCGGGAGACGATGCCCTTGGTGACGGACAGGCTGTCGCCGCCCACCGGGTACCCGAAGGCCATGACCGCGTCCTTGATTTCCGGCAGGGTGCTCGCGCAGGGAAGGGGCGGGCGGTCCTTGAAGAACTCGCCGTCCTCGAGCTTCAGGATGGCGAGATCCATGTCCCGGGCCAGGGTTTCCACCCGGGCGGTGAGCTTGTTGCCCGACTGATTTGCGCGGACCTGGACCTCGCTCGCGAACATCACCACGTGGGCGTTGGTGAGAATCCGGTTCCCGGAGATCACGACCCCGCTGCCCGTGGCTTCGGAAGGCGCCTGCTTGGTCCACGGCTTGTACGGGTCCGGATAGCGCATGGAGGAGAAGACCTTGACCACCGAGTTCTCGAGTCCGGTCGCCGCGTCCTGCGCTTCGGACACCCCCGCGGAAGCCGCGAGCAGGGCCAGAGCCAGAAAGTTCAATCTCATCCTTTGAGTGTAGACGATCGGATCCGCCGGCCGGCCGGTTTCGCGGTAGGGTTCGGGCTGCTCACGAGGATTCAACATGATGAAGCCATTCAACCTTGCCGTCGTGCTCGTGCTCGCCGTGGCCGCCGGTCCGGCCGGGGCGCGGAGCCCCGGCCCCGCCCGGGAGGCACAAGGACCCATGAACTCGCACCAGGATCTCGTCGCGTTCTTCAAGGAGTGGCGCGAATTCCAGAAGCCGGTGCTTCTGGACGGCGTGCCCGACTACACCGCGGCCGCCATGGCGAAGCAGCGGGCGGCCCTCGATCAGACCTGGAGAAAGCGCCTGGCCGCCTTCGACACCTCGGCGTGGCCGCTCGCCGAGCGGAACGACCATCGGATCGTGGAGGCCGAACTGAACGGTCTCGACTTCGATCACCGCGTGCTCCGGCCCTGGGCGAACGATCCTTCGTTCTACGTGATGGGTCTCGACTCCGAGAGCGACGTGCCGGCCCGCGAAGGCCCGGTTCACCTGGCCGCGACGGATCTGTGGAAGTACACGAAGGCGCTCCCGGCTGCCGACGCCGCCATGGTCCAGGCGAGGCTCGCGGTCATTCCCAGGGTTCTCCTTCAGGCGCGTTTGAACCTGGTGGGCGAGAGTCACGACCTCTGGATGATCGGCGTTCGCAACGCGGCGTCGCAGAGGGAGATCTTCGAGACCTTCGCGAAGAGCATGCGGCCTGCTCATCCCGGCCTCGCCGACGAGGCGATGAAGGCGGCGGCCGCGTTCCAGGGCTTCGGAGCCTGGCTCGAGGAGCGGCTGCCCGGGAAGAAGGGAAAGGCGGGCATCGGCGTGGCCAACTACGACTGGTACATGAAGCACGTCCACCTGAGCCCGTACACGTTCGCGGACGAGGTGCTCCTCATGGAGCGCGAGCTTTCCCGCGCCCGCGCCTACCTGGCCCTGACCGAGAACGACAACCGGAAACTGCCGGCCGCTTCGACCATCGACAACGCGGCGGAGTTCCACCGCCTTTTCGGGCAGGGCGTCACCGACTTCATGAAGTTCCTCGAGTCGAACGACGTGATGGCGATCAGGCCCTGGATGGACCAGGCCCTGCGCGAGCGCGAGGGCTCTTTCCAACCCGCCGGGGAGAGGGACTTCTTCGCCCAGATCGAGTTTCGCGATCCGCGGGTGATGCGCTGCCACGGCACCCACTGGTTCGACCGCGCCCGGGCGAAGCACGAGCCGCATTCGAGCCTGATCCGCCAGACCCCTTCTCTCTACAACCTGTGGGACTCCCGCGCCGAGGGTCTCGCCACCGCGGCCGAGGAGATCCTCATGGGCGCGGGCCTGTTCGCGGACCGTCCCCGTGCCCGCGAACTCGTCTACATCCTGGTCGCGAATCGGGCGGCCCGCGGCCTCGCCGGCCTCAAGGTCCACAGCGGCGAACTCACCGTCGACCAGGCGCGCCGCTTCGCGTCTGCCCAGACGCCCCGCGGGTGGCTGCTCGAAGACGGCGGCACCAACTGGGGAGAGCAGCAGCTCTACCTGCAGCAGCCGGGGTACGGCACCAGCTACCTTTCCGGCAAACTCCAGATCGAGAAACTGATGGGCGAGCTCGCCCATGAGCAGGGTTCGAAATTCTCGCTGCGCCGGTTCTTCGACGCCTTCCACGCGGCGGGGATGATGCCGGTGGCCCTGATCGCCACGGAGATGAGGGCCGCCGCCGCCCGCTAGCTCCGGGGCGGCGTCTCGAAATCGATCGCGGACAGGTCGATGGGGCCGGTGGGCGCGTCGCCCGGGTCGTCGTAGGGCGGCGGCGCCTGGGGCGGCGGGACCAGCTTCGTGAACACATTCTCGCCCATCTGCGCGAGGAGCTTCAGCGACCACGCCCGCTCGGCGTAATAGATGGGCTGGAAAAGGGTCTGGTGGATGAGGGGGAGCACCCCGATGCAGCACGTCAGGACACAGGCGAGTGCCACTATCAGGCCCACCGCGATGCTGACCGCGAGTTTGAGCAGCGCGTAGCCGATGAGGAGGCCCGGGCTCTGGGCGAACAGGGCGAGGAAGACGCCCGCCGCCTCCCGCGCCCCGACGTTTCGCGAGATCTGCAGGGGGGCCACGAAGTCCCGCAGGACCATGTTGAGGACGGCCGCCACCAGGATCGCGAGCACGAAGGCGAAGGCGATGGGAAGCAGGCCCATGAGCAGCGGGCCCATGCCCCACTCGCTGGCTCTCGCCCACAGCACGAAGAAGCCCCCAAGGCCGATGATCAGCACGAGCAGGATGAAGGAGGCGCCCTGCACGATCAGGCTCAGGATGAAGAAGGAATCGGCGTGCGCCCCGTGCTCTCCCCAGGGCCGGACCAGGTCGAACCGCCCGGAAGCCACGTCGTCGATGTAGACGAAGATGGTCCTCGAGCGCAGCCACATGAACAGGAGCGAGAGGACCATGGCGGCCATCAGCACGCTCACGAAGATGATCATGTGGGCCGCGATCCAGGCGAGAGCGGCTTCGGCGAGGCGGGTCGGGTCCTCGTACGAGCCCGGCTGGCCCACGCGATTCTGGAGGCCGCCGCCGCCGCTCCCCGAGCCGCAACTCTCGAGCAGGCTCACGAAGCCGAGGGTGATCCACCCGACGAAGCTGAAGGGAAACAGCTTCTCGCGCATGTGGGAGATGGCTTCGCCTAGCGCGTCGATCGCCGAGGGCGCCTTTCGGATCGAGGCGGAAGGGGTCATGTGGCTGAACTCTAGTACCGTCGCCCCCCCGATTGAAATGGGATCTGGCACCCCCCCCGGGGGACACGGCCCGGATTTAGACTCCGTTCGAAGAATTGAATCTGTTCACTCGCGGGCGGCTCCGGTCGTTCCCATGACAATGAGGTGTTTCATGCGTTCTCTGCTAGCTCTTTCCTTCGCCACCCTTATCGCCACCCAGGCCGCGGCCGCGCCGCAGACCTTCGGCAAGCCGCTCACCGGTCTCGCTCCCACCACGCTCGCCGCGATCCTCGAGAAGCCCGAGGCGGGGAAGACCGTGGCCCTCGAAGGCACCATCAAGTCGGTCTGCCAGGACAAGGGCTGCTGGCTCACCTTCGAGCAGGGCGACAAGAGCGTCCACGTCACCTTCGAGGGCTATTCGTTCTTCGTTCCCAAGGACTCCGCCGGGCAGAAGGTCAAGCTCGAGGGCAAGGTGGTGGTGAAGCAGCGCACGAAGGAAGAGATCGAGCATCTCGAAGGCGAAGGGGCGAAGGGCGCCTCCGCCCCGGTCTCCATCGAGGCCACCGGCGTGGTGATCGAGAAGGCCGCGAAGTAGCCGTTCGTCCGTTCCGCCGCACATACAAGACCCTGACCGGGGAGGTCCTCATGGCCACACGTCGCGCTTTTCTTTCTCACGTGGGGGCCGCTTCGGCGGCCGCGGTGGCGTTCCGGGACCATGCGATCGATGTGGTGGAGGCCGCGGGCTCCGCGGCGGGCCCGGCGAGCGCCGCCGAGATGGCGGGGAACGAGGACTACTGGCGGGAGATCCAGGGGGCGTTCACCCTCGACCGCACCATGATCAACCTCAACAACGGCGGGGTCTGTCCGTCGCCCCGGGTGGTCATGGACGCGCTCAAGCGCTACCTCGACCAGTCCAACCAGGCCCCGGTCTGGAACATGTGGCAGCAGCTCGAACCCGGCATCGAGGGGGTGCGGCGGGACCTCGCCGCCGAGTTCGGCTGCGATCCCGAGGAGATGGCGATCACCCGAAACGCCAGCGAGTCGCTCGAGATCTGCATCCTGGGCCTCGACCTCAAGCCCGGCGACGAGATCCTGACCACGAACCAGGACTACCCGCGCATGCTCACCGCGTGGAGACAGCGCGAGCGCCGCGACGGGGTCGTGATGAAGCAGTTCTCGTTCCCGGTGCCCGCGCCCTCCATGGACGACCTGTACGAGCGCTTCGTGAAGGGCGTGACCCCGAAGACGAAGGTCATCCTGATCTGCCACATCACCAACCTCACCGGGCAGATCTTCCCGGTGAAGCGGGTCTGCGACTTCGCCCGGTCGCGCGGCATCGACGTGATCGTGGACGGGGCCCACGCCTTCGGCCAGTGGCCGATCAAGCACAAGGACCTCGACTGCGATTTCTACGGGGTCAGCCTGCACAAGTGGATGCTCGCCCCCATCGGCACGGGCTTCCTCTACGTGCGGAAGAACCGGATCAAGTCCGTGTGGCCCTTGATGGCGGCGGAGGCGAAGCAGGACGAGGACATCCGGAAGTACGAGGAGATCGGCACCCACCCCGCCGCGAACCACAACGCGATCGCGGAGGCGATCGTGTTCCACCGCGGGATCGGGGTGGAACGGAAAGCCGCCCGCTTCCGCTACCTGCGCGACCGCTGGATGAAGCGCCTGGCCGCGAACCCGAAGTTCGTGATCAACACGAGCTTCGATCCCTTGATGAGCTGTGCCATAGGAAACGTGGGCATCCGCGACATCGATACCGGCAAGCTCCAGGCGCACCTGTGGGCGAAGAAGCGGATCTTCACGGTGGCCATCGTCCACGCCGAATACCAGGGCCTGCGCATCACCCCGAACGTCTACACCACCCTCGAAGAGATCGACGCCTTCGCGGACGAGATGGAACGAGTGGCCGCGAAGGGGCTGCCCGCCTGATGACTGCGCGCAAGACTCGCGCCGACGCGCTCGCCCTGCTCCACGAATTCACCCTGACCGACGCCCTGCGCAAGCACGGCGTCGCGGTGGAGACCGCCATGAAAGCCTACGCGCGCTACTACGGGATCACGGACGAAGCGGAGATCGAGAAGTGGGGGATCGTCGGCCTGCTCCACGACTTCGACTATGAGAAGCACCCGACCGAGGAGACGCACCTCGTCCTCGGCCAGCACATCCTGCGCGAGCGCGGCTACGACGAAGAGATCGTCGAGGCCATCTCCTCGCACGCCGACTACATGAAGATCCCCCGCGACACCCCGCTCAAGAAGGCGATCTACGCGTGCGACGAGCTGGTGGGCTTCATCGGCGCCTGCGTGAAGGTGCGTCCGTCGAAGAGCATCCACGATCTGCCCGTCGAGTCGGTGGTGAAGAAGTTCAAGGACAAGGCCTTCGCGCGCTCGGTGGATCGCGCCTACATCTACGGGGGCGCCGAAGCGGTGGCGCGGCCCATCGAGGAGCACGTCGGATTCATCATCGAGGCGCTGAAGCCGGTGGCGGAAGACATCGGCCTGCAGGGCACGCCGCCCGCCGCCTGACCCGCTCGCCCCGCCGGCTTACATCTTTCGGAGCGCGCCCCGGTCGATCTTGCCGAGGTGGGTCCGCGGCATCGACTCCAGGACCACGATCTGCCGCGGGGCCTTGAAGGGCTCGAGCCGTTCGAGCGCGAAGGCGCGAAGATCCTCCGCGAAGGAGGCGCGGGTTTCGGGCGCGCAGGAGTGCGCGACCACGTAGGCCCAGGGCTTCACCAGACCCTGCGCGTCGGCGACGCCCACTACCGCCACCTCGGCCACGTTCGAGTGCTCCTGCAGGCAGTTCTCGACTTCGGCGGGGGCGAGCCAGCGGCCGCCGACCTTGAGCATGTCGTCGTCGCGGCCGCAGTAGTAGAAGTAGCCCTCCGCGTCCTGACGCACCATGTCGCGCGAGGCGTACCACTCGCCGCGGAAGACCTGCTGGGTCTTGTCCATCTCGTGCCAGTAGGCGATCGCGCGGGACGCGCCGCGCACCCACAGGAACCCGGTCTCTCCGCGGGGAAGCTCCCGGCCCTCCTCGTCGCACACGCGCACGTCGAACCCGGGAACCGCGAGGCCGAGGCTCCCCGGATGCGTGTTGGCGAAGGTGTTGGTCAGGAAGATGTGCCACATCTCGGCCGTCCCCAGGCCGTCGAGGAGAGGGACGCCGAAAAGGTGCTGCCACCGGCGGTACAGCTCCTCGCTCAACGCCTCGCCCGCCGACGTGGTCGCGCGGACGCTGGTCAGGTCCTGCTTCGCGGCGTCGGGATGCGCCGTCATCTGGTGCACCATGGTGGGCACGTTGACCAGGAAGGTCGGCCGGTGCTTCGCGATCTGCTCGAAGAGGGCGTCGGGGGTGCACTTCGCCGCGAAGAGCACCGAGGTGGCGCCGACCGAGAACGGGAATATCAGGTTCGATCCGGTGGCGTAGCCGAAGTAGAGCTTGGGCACGGACAGGGTGATGTCGTTCTCGGTGTAACCCATCGCCCCCTTGGCGTAGAGCTCGGTGGTGTTGACGAAGGAGCCGTGGGTCTGGATCACCCCTTTCGGCCGGCCGGTGGTGCCGCCCGAGAAGAGCCAGATCGCCGCGTCGTCCCGGTGACTCCGGAAGGTCGCGAAGACCTCGCTGGTGGCGGCGAGTCTCTTCTCGAGACCGCTTTCGCCTCGGACCAGGACCTCGCGCAGCGTCGAAAGGGAGGCCCCCGCCTCGCGAAAGTGCGCGGCGAAATCGGCCTCGGTCACCACCACCTTGGCCCGGGTGTATTCGAGGAAGTACTCGATTTCATCCTTCTTGAGCGCGGGATTCGCCATGACCACGGCCGCCCCCAGTTTCAGGGTCGCGAAGAACGCCGCCACCCAGTCGAGGCCGTCGTTCAAGGCGATGAGAACCCTCTGTTCCGGTTCCACCCCGGAAGCGCGCAGGACGTGGGCGAACCGGTTCGCGCGCCGCTGCACCTCCGCGTAGGTGTAGACGCCTTCGTCGGTGATCAGGGCGCGCCTTCCGCCGCGGCCCTCCCGAACCCTCTCGTCGAGGCAATAGTCCGCCAGATTCACGTACTTGGAAATATTCGGTGTCACCGGCGGTTCTTCTCCGTTTTGGCCCCTGGTCCTTGCGAGAATACGGGCGGCAGGAACCCGGGGTCAATGAGATATCTGGCAGAGATGACGTTCGCGGAAATGCGGGAGATGCGCGAGGACGCGGTCGTGATCCTGCCCATTGGCGCCATCGAGGCGCATGGGCCGCACCTGCCTCTCCAGACCGACGTGATCATCGCGCGGGCCATGGCCGCCTCGGGTGCGCGGGCCCTGGAGGCGAGCGGCTTCGCGGACGTGGTGGTCGCCCCTCCGCTCCAGTGGACTTCCGCCGGCTTCGCCGCGGCTTTCGCGGGGACCCAGTCGCTCTCGCCCGCGACCGTGACCGCGATCCTGGTCGAGACCGCCCTCGGCCTGCACCGGGCCGGCTTCGCGCACATCCTGCTCGCCAACGCGCATCTCGACCCCGCCCACACCGCGTCCCTGCACGAGGGCGTGCGCGTGGCGCAGGCGCAGCACGGGGTCGTGGTGACCTTTCCCGACATCACGCGAAAGCCGTGGGCCCTTCGCCTCACCGCCGAGTTCAAGAGCGGCGCGTGCCACGCGGGGCAGTTCGAGACATCGATCGTGATGGCCGAGCGCCCCGACCTGGTGCGCGAGTCTATTCGCGTCACCCTCCCGCCGAACCCCGCGTCCCTCTCGCAGGCCATCAGGGAAGGGAGGAGAACCTTCGAAGAAGCGGGCGGCCCCTCCGCCTATTTTGGCTTCCCCCAGGGCGCTTCGGAGGCAGAGGGACGGGAGACCATCGCGACCCTGGGCTCCATCCTGGCCGATGCGCTGGTGGCCGCTCGAACGCCGGGCAAGGGAGAATGAAGCATGAAGTTCACCGGTAAGGTGGCGCTCGTGACCGGCGGCGGCCGGGGCATCGGGGCCGAGATCGCCAGAAGCCTCGCCCGCGACGGGGCCACGGTCGCGGTCAGCGCCCGCACGGAATCCGAGGTCAAGGCCGTGGTCGATGAAATTGTGAAGGCGGGCGGCCGCGCGCAGTACTTCATCGCGGATCTCGCGCAGGCGGAGCAGGCGCACGCACTGGTGTCGAAGGTGGTGGCGGCCCTTGGACCGATCGACTTCCTGGTCAACAACGCGGGCATCGCCTCTTCGGCGCCGGTCGCGAAGATCTCACTCGAGGAGTGGAACCGGATCTTCGCCATCAACGTCACCGCCACCTTTCTCTGCACCCAGGCCGCCCTCCCGAAGATGATCGAGCGCGGCTCTGGCCGCGTGGTGAACATCGCCTCGGTGGCGGCGCGCTTCGGCGCCCGATACATCGCCGCCTACGCGGCTTCGAAGCACGCGGTCCTCGGCTTCACCCGTTGCGTCGCCGCCGAGGTCGCGGCCTTCGGCGTCACCGCGAACGCGGTGTGCCCCGGGTTCGTGGATACGGAGATGGTTGCGGAGAGCGTCTCGCGCATCGTCGCGAAGACCGGCATGCCTTCCGACCAGGCGCTCGACACCATCAGGAACCAGTCGCCGCAGAAGCGCCTTCTCACCACTCCCGAGGTCGCGGCCATGGTGTCCCTGCTCTGCTCCGATGAAGGCCGCGGCATCAACGGCCAGGCCCTCGTCCTCGATGGCGGCGGTCTGCTCGCATGAGCGTCGATCCCATCAACCCGCCGGATCTCGGGCCCACCCCGGGATACGCGAACGGCATGCTGGGCCGCGAGGGCGGCCGCGTTCTCTTTGTGGCCGGACAGATCGGGCTCACCCCGGGCGAAGGCGGGCCGGCCGAGACCCGGCTGCCCGCGCAGTTCGGCGAGGCCCTGCGGCGGATCGCCCGCGTGGTCCAGGAGGCGGGCGGCCAGCCGAAGGACGTGGCCCGCATGACCGCCTACGTCACCGACATCGATCTCTATCGACGGTGCCGCAAGGCCATCGGCCCGGTCTGGCGCGCCCACTTTGGAACCCACTATCCCGCGATGGCGCTGGTCGAGGTCAAGGCCCTGCTCGACGAGGGCGCCCTCGTCGAGATCGAAGCCACCGCGGTCATTGGAGGCAGATAGCGTGGCCCTCTCACCGAAGTCGTTCCTCTACGAGCACGACGACGCGACCGGAGTCGCGACCATCACCCTCAACCGGCCTGACCGCCTGAACGCCCTGACCTTCGAGGTCTACCGCGAACTGGCCGCGACCTTCCGGGCCCTCGACACCGAGCCGGGCGTGCGCGCCATCATCATCACCGGGAAAGGCCGCGCGTTCTGCACCGGCGGCGACGTCGAGGACATCATCGGCGCGCTGCTCGGGAAGCCGATCGAGGACCTGCTTGCCTTCACCAGGATCACCTGCGAACTGATTCTCTCGATCCGGGAGTGCCGTCGTCCGGTGGTCGCGGCCCTGAACGGCACCGTGGCCGGGGCGGGTGCCGTGATCGCCGCGGCCTCCGACTTCCGGGTGGCTTCGACCACCGCGAAGATCGCCTTCCTCTTCACCAGGGTGGGCCTCACCGGCGCGGACATGGGCGCGGGGTGGCTCCTGCCCCGGCTGGTGGGCGAAGCCCACGCGCGCCGGCTGCTCCTGCTCGGGGATTTCATCAGCGCGGCCGAGGCGCATTCCATCGGCCTGTACACCAGCGTCTTCGAGCCTGAGCAGGCCGCAGCCGAAGCCCGGGCCCTGGCCGAAAGACTGGCGAAGGGGCCTTCCTTCGCCACGGGCGTCACCAAGCAGGCGCTCAACCGCGAGGCCGCGCTCGACCTCCGCACCGCCCTCGACAACGAGGCCGAGCTTCAGGCCATCTGCATGCAAAGCCCCAACTTCACCGAGGCGCACCGCGCCTTCCTCGAGAAGCGCGAGCCGAAGTTCGAATGAGCGTCGATCTCAAGCCGATCCGCGCCTTTCTCGAGCCGTCGCACGCCGCGCTTTTGGAGAAGGCCGGGGCCTTCGGCCGCGACGTTCTCGCGTCGCGCAAGCCGCCGGAGAACGACGTCGACGGGCGGGCCGAGGCCCGCGCCCTCCTGAAGCTCATGGGCGAGGCCGGTCTCTTCGAGCCGATCAAGGCGCGCGATTACCGCGGCTGCTGCCTGCTCCGCGAGGAGCTCGCCTTCCACTCGCCGCTCGCCGACGCGGTCTTCGCCCTTCAGGCCCTCGGCGCGACGCCGCTTCTGCTCTCCGGCACGCCTCTCCAGATGGCTCAGGCCCACGAGGCCATCGCGGGCGAGGAGATGGGCGCTTTCGCCATGACCGAGCCCGAGGCCGGTTCCGACGCCCACGGCATCGCCTGCCTGGCCCGGCGCGACGGAGACGCCTACGTCCTCAATGGAGTGAAGACGCTCATCTCGAACGGGGGGCTCGCGGACTTCTACGTGGTCTTCGCCGCGGTCGAGCGGGGAAACCCGAAGTCGATCACCGCGTTCCTCGTCGACTCCCACGCCGCCGGACTCGAGTTCGTGCGGCCGCTGGTGATGTCCGCTCCGCATCCCCTGGGAGAGATCGCGTTCCGCGACTGCCGGGTGGCGGAGTCGGCGCGGGTCGGCAAGGAGGGCGAAGGCCTCAAGCTCGCGCTCTCCACCCTCGACCGACTGCGCGCCACCGTGGGTGCGGCCGCCTGCGGGATGGCCGCGCGGGCCCTCCACGAAGCCATCGAACACGCGCTGGCCCGACGCCAGTTCGGCAAGCCCCTCGCCGACCTTCAGCTGATCCAGGACAAGATCGCGCGCATGGCCATCCGCCTGCGCGCCTCCCGCCTGCTCGTCTACGAAGCCGCCTGGGAGAAGGACAAGGGCGCCGAGCGCGTGACCCTCGAGTCGGGGATGGCGAAAGCCTTCGCGACCGAGAACGCCCAGGCCGTGGTCGACGACGCGATCCAGATCCTCGGCGGCCGCGGCGTCCTCAAGGAGTCGATGGTGGACCTGCTCTATCGCTCCGTGCGCGCCCTGCGCATCTACGAGGGCGCCACGGAGATCCAGCACCTGTTGGTGGCCGCCCAGCTCCTGAAGCCGGTGAAGACATGAGGGTCGTCGGAGTCGGCGCCGGCCCCGCGGCCCTGTACCTCGCCATCCTGCTCAAGAAGAAGGACGCGTCGCATTCCATCACCCTCTTCGAGCGGCATCACCCGGGCGAATCTTTCGGCTTCGGCGTGGTCTTTTCCGACGCCACCATGGACAACCTGGCGAACGCCGATCCCGCCACCATCGAGCGGCTGAAGGCGAGCTTCCATCACTGGGACGACATCGACGTCCACTACCGCGGCGAGCGCCTCCGGTCGACCGGTCACGGCTTCAGCGGCGTGGCGCGCTCGACCCTGCTGAGGATCCTGCGCAACGAGGCGCTCGGCCTGGGGGTCGAGATCCGGAACGGGGTCGAGATCAGGTCGCGCGCCGAGCTGCCCCCCGCGGACCTCATCGTGGCCGGAGACGGTGTGGCGAGCTTCCTGCGCACCGAGTCCCAGGCCCGTTTCGGCACTCGCATCGACGAGCGGAAGAACCGCTTCGTGTGGCTCGGAACCACCAGGCGGTTTCCCGCGTTCACCTTCTATTTCAAGAACAACGAACACGGCCTCTTCCGCGCCCATGCCTATCAGTACGAGACCCATCCGAACGGGGAGAATCCCTGTTCCACCTTCATCGTGGAGGCGACCGACGAGACCTTCCGCCGGGCCGGTCTTTCCGAGACCGACGAAGCGGCCACCGTCGCCTACTGCGAGGCCCTCTTCCGCGAGGAACTGGAGGGCGAGAAGCTCATCCCGAACCGTTCGATCTGGCGGCGCTTTCCCACCGTGGTCAACGAGCGCTGGCACGACGGCTCGATGGTCCTCATTGGAGACGCCGCGCACACCGCTCACTTCTCGGTGGGCTCGGGCACCAAGCTCGCCATGGAGGATTCGATCGCCCTCGCCGCGGCCCTCGCTCCGGGCGGCCCGATTCCCGAGGCGCTGACCCGCTACGAGAGCGAACGGCGCGGGCCGGTGGAGAGTCTCCAGCGCGCGGCCCAGGCGAGCCTCGAATGGTTCGAGGACACCGAGCGCTACATGGGAACGCCGCCCATCCAGTTCGGTTTCAACCTCGTGACCCGGAGCCTGCGCATCACCCACGAGGATCTGCGCAAGCGCGATCCCGGCTACATCGCCCAGATCGACGCCTGGTTCGCGGTCGAGTCGGAGACCCAGGCGGGCGTCATCGCACCCCTCCTGCACCTGACTGAGCGCGACTCGAGGGGCGGCACCCGCCGAATCGCGCCGCCCTTCCTGACTCCGTTCAAGATGCGCGATCTCGTTCTCGAGAACCGGATCGTGGTCTCCTCGATGTGCCAGTACTCCGCGGAGGACGGCATGCCTGACGACTGGCATCTCGTCCACCTCGGCAGCCGGGCCATCGGCGGCGCGGGCCTGGTGATGGCGGAGATGACGGACGTCACCCCCGACGGCCGCATCACCCCCGGCTGCACCGGCCTCTACGACGACAAGCACGTCAAGGGCTGGAAGAGGATCGTCGAGTTCGTCCACAAGCGCAGCACCGCGAAGATCGGGATCCAGCTGGGCCACGCGGGCCGCAAGGGCGCATCGACGCTGGAATGGGAGGGAGACGAAGCCCTCCCGTCCGAGAAGGCCTGGGATCTCCTCGCCCCGTCCGCCATCGCCTGGTCCAAGGCGAAGCGCATCCCCCGGGAGATGACCGCCGAGGACATGGCGGAGGTCAAGGGCCACTTCGCCCAGGCGGCCCGGCGAGCGCGCAAGGCCGGATTCGACCTTCTCGAACTCCACTGCGCCCACGGCTATCTGCTCGCGAGCTTCCTCTCGCCCCTCACCAACCATCGCTCCGACGCGTACGGGGGATCGCTCCAGAACCGGCTTCGCTATCCCCTGGAGGTATTCGATGCGGTCCGGGGAGCCTGGCCGGCGGAGAAGCCGCTCACCGTGCGCATCTCCGCCACCGACTGGGTGGATGGCGGCATCGTGGCCGAAGAGGCGGTGGCCATCGCGAAGGCGTTCAAGGAGCACGGCTGCGATCTCATCGATGCCTCCGCGGGACAGACCGTGCCTGAGCAGCGCCCCCGCTACGGGCGCCTGTTCCAGACGCCCTTCGCGGATCGCATCCGTCATGAAGCCGGGATCGCGACCATGGCCGTGGGCGCCATCTCATCGTACGCGGATGCGAACACGATCCTGGCCGCGGGCCGGGCGGACCTGGTGGCCCTCGCTCGCGCGCACCTCTACGATCCGTACTGGACCCGCCACGCCGCCCAGGACTTCGGGGTGCGCCTGCCCTGGCCCGACCCCTACTCTTCGATCAACCGCTACACGCCCCGCTTCCGCTGACCGCTCTCCGAGGCTAGGCGCGCCCAGCCACGCCGAAGCGGACATCGGGACTCGGGGGCTTCCCTCGAAGATGGGTCGCGGCCCGTGGCTGGCGCAACGCCGTCATCGAGCGCTTCCGCGCAGTGCGAGTCTGCCCGCCTCCCTCACGTTTCGGTTCTCGATTCTCGGTATGCATCCCCCGCACCCCAGATGTTTCAGAACTGCCTCTTGACAGATCGACGTGAATCCAATCAGGATCTGCCTCGGATTCACACGGTAGCCAATCGCAGGAGAAGGGGACCAGGATGAAATCAACCGGGAATTGGACCGCAGTGAGCCTGATTTCGGCGGGATTGATGCTCGCGGGACCCTCGGCCGACGCTCAGAGTCTCTTCACGGAGCGTGGCTTCTCCCTGACTCGCGAGTCGTTCTCTCCCCTCCCGTACGAGCACGTCGACCCTCTCACCGGCAACCTTCTGCTCACGTTCACCGATCTTGTGCTCCCAGGGGCGGCGGGCCTGGATCTTGTAATTCAACGAAGCTACAACAGCAAGATCTATCAGGGCTACCCGAATGGCCTGAGTGTCGTCTCCGAGGATTCTTGGGCCGGAGTGGGGTGGAGTCTGCATTTCGGCCGCCTCTGGGGCCAAGGAACCGACTACCCATCGTTCGAGATGCCCGATGGGTCCCGTCACCAGTTCTATCGGAAGCTCTCTGGAGTCTCCAGTCAGTTCATCAGTCGGGACTTCTGGGAGTATGACAGCGCCACCGGCAAGGTTCGCCTGCCAAACGGAATAGTCCACACCCTTGGCGCGATCGGCAATCTCAGCGCGGGTCAGGCACACCTCGTGACGCGGACGGAGGATCCCTTTGGAAATCGCATCGATGTTTCCTATCCGACGCCTGTCGGTGAAGCTATCCAGTCGGTAACGCAGACCCTCGGAGCGCAGACCAGGACGGTGACCTTCCAGCGAAATGGGACGACGGGTGCCCTCACGAGCATGACGTACAACTCCGGAGAAAGGACGAGGACCTGGATATACACGCAGGTGGCGCTTTCGGGGCAGCCGACGTTCACGCTCTTGACCGCCGTCCAGCCGCCCGAGGGAAGCCCCTGGACCTTTCTCTACACCTCCGCGGATCCGAAACACATGCTCCGGAAGATTACGACGCCGAACGGAGGGACAATCGACTACACGTATCAGGAGTTTCAGTCGCGCCTCGGATCCGTAGCGGATGTCCGATTTCTCGGTGTCCGCACACGAATCACGGGCGGCCGGGCTGTGGTGCCCGGGACGTGGACCTTTTCCTATGCCCAGCCGGTTGGGGGCGCCAGAAACGAAACCTATATCGACGAACCGGGCGGGCGGCGGCTGATCGAACGTTTCAAGGGCGTCGGCAGCAGCAACTTCTCGGGCGTGCCCTCCTGGCAGATCGGGCTGCCAGAGTTTCGGGAGGTGAAAGTGGGGTCCACATCGGCCAAGGCAGAAACGCTCGTCTGGCGGACCCCCGCTTTCGCGGAAAGGATCTCCGATGCCAGTGAGGCCCTTGGGGTCCCGAACAGCCCCATATATCTTCAACTGATCGATTCTCGAACCATCTCCGTTGGATCGTCGTCCTTCAGGACCGAGTACGCCTACCATGCGACTTCCTTCAACGACTATGGCCGGCCCTATCAGGTGGCAGAGCGCCAGACCGTCGGAGGCATAGTTGGGCCGACGAGGACGACCATCCAGACCTTTAAATACGGTTTCACGCCCTACATCGTCGATCGCGTCGAGAGCGAGACGGTTGCGGTCGCGGGTGAGTCCTTCGCCACCCGAAGCTACGGCTGGAACCTCGCGAATGGCTTCCAGACCAGCGAGACGGTTCTCGGCCTCACGACGACGTTTGCGCCAACCGCGCAGGGAGATCGGGCTTCGCGGACCGATGGGCTCGGACACCCGACCGCGTTTACTTACGACTGGGGCTCGCTGAAGAACACGACACCGCCCGTTTCCGGCACGCAGACCACAAGGGTCATCAATCCCGATGGCACGGTCGAGTCCGAGACCCGTCGAGGATTCACCACCACATTCAGCTACGACGGCCTCTTCCGTCAGACCGTCGTGGATCCGCAGCTTGGAAACAACACCGTGACGACTTACGACAACGAGGGTGAGTTTGTGACGACCACCCGCGGACCGAACGTCAGCGGCTTCACCACGTTCTTGAAGACCACACTTGACGGGTTCGGCCGGCCCGTCGCAACCGAGGACTCGGCGGGAGTGAAGACCAAAACGACGATCAATGCGCTCGGACTGGTCACCTTCAAGAGCCTGCCGTACGCCTCGCCCGCTAGCGGCAGCGTCGGGACCACCCTTTCCTACGACGCGTTGGACCGCCTGACCACCACCTTGAACCCGGACGCCAGCTCCACGTCGCGGGCCTACGACGGAATCTCCGTGACCATCACCGACGAGGTCGCGCGGAAGACCCGCCAGGTGTGGCAGGCATTTGGCGATCCTGGCAAGGGGCGTCTCGTTTCCGTCACGCTCGACTATTCGCCCGGCTCCGGTGTGACGGACGAGCTGGAACAAACGACCACCTACACGTACAACGCTCTTAACAGCCTTCGAACCGTTACCTTTCCGAATTCGAGTCAGGTGGCGCGGACCTTCACATACAACACCAAGAACCAGCTTCAGAGCGAGGAGCATCCTGAGATCGCCGGCCTGATCTCCTACACTTATGACGCCGCGGGCCGACTGTGGACCAAGGCCGACCCAGCGGGGACTACCTTGCTCGGATACGACAACAACGACCGGCTCACCAGTATCGACCGTCCCGGTTCACTCGATGATGTCTCCGACATCAGCTACGACGGGTCGGACAACCGTACCGGCTTCACGGTAGGCGTCGCCGGCAGCGATGTGAGCCCCCGGATTGTCTCGTCGAGGCCTCACGACGGGAACAACCGCCTCGACTCCAGAACCGACACGGTTGATACGAGCGCGCCAGGGACGTTCCAGTTCGTCACGGACTACCAGTACGACAACAACGACAATCTCGAACGCATCGTCTACCCCTCCGGCGTGGTGGCGCGTTATGAGTATGACGCAGCGAACCGCGTGAGGGCGGTCAAGGATCTCGCGGGCACATACTTCTACGCGAACGGGATCCAGTACCATCCCTCCGGCGCAATCAGCCAGTTCGATCCGGGCGGGAGCCAGGCCAACACGCCTCCAATTCAGACGTTCACCTACGATCCTTTGACCTACAGGCCGCGAACGGTATCAACGGGAGCCTTCTCGTCGACCTACGCCTATGACGTCAGAGGAAACGTCAAAGGGACGACCCAGACTCTTCTTTCGCCGGGCCAGGCGATCCCTTGCTCGTCTACTCAAAGCCTCACGCAGTGCTTTTCCTACGATCGTCTGGATCGACTCTCGGCGATCACGAACGGGCCAGGCGCGGGTGGCTTCACATACACGCCGAACGGCGATCGCCTTTCGCAGACGACGGTGGGGTCCACCGGGACGTACACGTACAGCGGGTCGACGCTGAGGCTCTTGACGATCGACGGCAGCTCCGTTTCGCATGACACGAGGGGGAACCTCACGGGCGATCCGGGGGGTACCTACACGCACACCTCGGAAAACATGATGCGAACGGCAACGACCAGCGCCGCGACAACGACTTACTGGTACGACCTGGACAACTTGCGAAAGGGCAAGGTCGTGGCGCCGACCTCTGGTCCTGCAGAGACGAATCTCTATGTCCACGGTCCTGCGAACGCGCTGCTCGCGGAGTATCAGGTGGATTGCGCCGGCACGGCGCGCCCCTCTCGGTCCTATGTCTACGCCGGAGGCCGCCTCATTGCCGGCGTTCGCCCTACCGATAATCCCATTGCGGTCGAGTTCGTCAACGCGTCACAGACGGTTCAGGAGACCACCTCCAGCGTCACGGCGACCATCCGGCTGACGACGACCAACGGCCCTCTTACCTGCCCGGTGTCGATCCCACTGTCCGCGATCAGCGGAACCGCCACCGCCGGAGCGGATTTCGGCGCGGCAACCCCAAGCTCAGCGACCTTCGCCGTAGGATCGGCGACGAACTCGACTCGGACCGTCAGTGTGCCGATCATCAATGACTCGGCATACGAGAGCGACGAGGCGTTCACGGTCGTTCTGCAGGCCGCGCCCGGCGTCTCGGTGGGGCAACAAGGTGTTCACACCGTCACGATCGTCAGCGATGACCCTGGCTTCACGATCGCCGACCAGCAGACTCAGGAGGGCAACCCCGGTTCGCCTCGGTCACTCATGTTCTATGTCGAGGCGAACCCGGTCCCGACGACGACGGTGAGCGTTCAGTACGGAACCGACGGGGGTGCGCCGTGTCCGGCGTCAGGCTGTCTGGACTACCAACGGACGACGGGCACGCTTGTGTTCCCGGCGGGGACGACGACGCTGACCTTCTCCGTTCCCATCATCGGCGATCTCGATGTCGAGGGCGACGACCCGTTTCAGGTGATTCTTTCGAACCCGGTCGGTGGATCGATCGTCGACGGGCAGGCGACCGGGCTGATTCTCAACGACGATAGTCCGTCCTTCTCCTTGACGGATGTAACGGTCACAGAGGGCCCTTCGGGGAGCAACGCCACGGCCAGTTTCCTCGTGGTCCTTTCACTGGCATCGCAATCGACGGTTACGGTCAACTGGGCGACCGCCCCCGGGACGGCCACCTCGGGGGCCGATTTCTTCGCCAGCTCTGGCACGCTGACCTTCGCCCCGGGTGTCCTGTCGCAGATTGCGACAGTGACCGTAGTCGGTGATTCGGATCTAGAAGCGAACGAAACCTACTTCGTGAATCTCTCGAACCCTGTCGGGGCCAACATCCAGGACGGGCAGGGGGTAGGAACCATCATGGCCGACGACGGAAACCGACTGGCCATTGGCGACCGAATGACGAAGGAAGGCAACAGCGGGACGACCACGGTGACCTTCAGCGCGACGCTCACTCCGGCGGCCTCGACGGCGGTCACGGTCGACTACGCGACGGCCGACGACACCGCGACGGCTGGCTCTGACTATGTGAGCAATGTCGGCACTCTCACTTTCGCGCCCGGAGAAACGGTCAAAACCATCCCGGTGACCATCAACGGTGATGCGACGCAGGAGACTTTCGAGAAGTTCTACGTGAATCTCTCGAACGCTGGAGGCGATGCGATCATCGCGGACGATCAGGCGCAGGGCACGATTACGAATGAAGACGGCGCCACGCATCGGTCGAGGTTGATGTTCCACAACTTCTCCACGAATCGCCTGTATCGGTGGCATATGAAGAACGGGAACGAACTCGACAGCTTCAACTGGGTGACGCCGTTCGCGACGGATCCGGGCTGGACAGTGGGGGCGATGGCGGACTTCGATCAGGATGCGCAGATCGACTATCTCTGGCACAACGTCAACACGGGTTCCATGCTGTTCTGGTACATCGACGGCGACAACCTGAAGGGGTTCCAGTTCCTGCCGTACACCATGGGACCGCCTTGGCGAGTTGCGACGACGTTCGACGCGAACAACGACGGCGCCGCCGACGTCGTGTTCTACAACCAGACCACGGGAGTCGTTCGAGTGATGCTGCACGACAACGCCACACTCCTGGGACAATACGACCTCGGCACACTGCTGCCGGGCTCAGGGACGCTCCGGGTTGTCTCTTCGGTGGATGCCAACGGCGACGGCGACGATGAGCTGGCGCTCTACGATTCGGCGACGGGTCAGGTCGTCGCCTGGGATGTGAACGGAGCGGTGGTGACGGGGACGATTCCGTACACGGCGACGCAGAGCACGAGTCAGGCGTACAAGCTCGTGGGGACGAAGACGGACTTCAACATCGACGGGAAGGCGGACTTCCTGTGGCACAACCCGACGCCTACGGGGATCTTCTCGGTGTGGTTCATGATCGGGACGGCGTATCTGGGTACCGGGCAGTTCGTGCCGTTCACGGCGACGGACCCGGTGTGGCTGGTGGTGGGCTCGGTGAACCTGTGGTGAGGGGTCTCGGAACCGTGAGTGGAAATGGGATACTGGAAGGCGAAATGGCCATGATCGGAAAAGCGATGAAGACGGTCACGCGGATCGCGCTGGGGGTCCTTTTCGGGGTGTTGTTTGCGCCCGCGGCCTGGGCCCAGGGGCAGGTGGTGGAGTACTACCACCTGGACGCTCTGGGGACGGTACGCGCGGTGACGGAGGGATCGGGGACGGTCCTGGAGAGACACGACTACCTGCCGTTTGGGGAGGAGTTGTGCCCGTCTGGAGGGACGTACGTGGTGTGCGGGACGGCGCCCGTGGGCCAATCGAAGCGATTCACGGGGAAGGAGCGGGACACGGAGACGGGTCTCGACTACTTCGGGGCTCGGTACTACGGGGCGAAGACCGGTCGCTTCACGACGATCGATCCGGTGTTCACGTGGCAGGAGAACCTGGAGGATCCCCAGCGGTGGAACCGGTATGCCTATGGGCGAAACAACCCGCTGAAGTACGCGGATCCTGATGGCAGGGTGTTGGTTCCCGCGCTGCTGGTGGCCTGGGGCGCGGTCGAGATTGGCCTCCAAATCTACGACTCGTACTCGACCATTCAGACTCTCAGCGACCCGAACGCATCTTTCCGAGACAAGGCGATCAGTGGGGGGGGCTTCGTGCTTGGCGCCATCGCGCCTGGTGGTGGGTACGGAGCCGCCGGGAAGGCTGTAGCTGGCAAGGTGGATGACGCCGCGAAGGGTGGTACGTACTTGCTCCGCAAGGCGGACGAGACTGGTGATGTCATGCGCACGGGTAGGACGAATGATCTCGCTCGACGCAGAGGTGAGCACGCCCGTGATCCGAGAACCCAAGATCTAGAGTTCGAAGTGGATCGTTGCACAGATTGCTACGCGGCGCAGCGAGGTCGCGAGCAGGTCATTCATGATCGCTACAAGCCGCCGCTGAATCGGGTGAACCCCGTCAGCCCGAACAATCCACGTCGCGAGGAGTACGTTCAGGCTGCTGAGAAGATCAAGGATCCGCTGTGACGTCGAAGTCTCGGCTTCCGTATGAGGAAGGCGACTGGTTTGCTGTTCCGCTGAGGAACCGTGGATTCGGCGTGGGTGTTGTCGCCCGCTCGGGCCCTTCTGGCAGGGTTCTCTTTGGCTACTTCTTCGGACCCAGAAGAGAGGCCGTGCCAGCCATCGATGAACTGCGCGGGTACGCAGCCGAGCAAGCCGTTCTCGTTGGCCAGTTTGGCGATCTAGGTCTCATGAACGGCACATGGCGAATCTTAGGGAGGCAGGACCCCTGGGAGCGATCAGCGTGGCCAATGCCCCCGATGGCGCGAGTCGATGTCGTCTCTGGCCAGGCACGGAAAGTCACGTACTCGCAGGATGATCCGAATCAGGCCATAAGTGAGACACCTTGTGGCTTGGAGGAAGCGCGGCTGTTGCCGAGAGACTCATTGATGGGCGCCGGCGCGGTTGAAATCAGGCTAACCAGCCTACTGTCCCAGGAAGGTAGCCCCTCAGTCTGAGAGCGAGGCCTGACTTCGCGATCCACTTTGTTCGATGCCAGCCAGCGGTGGACGATTTGGTGTGGCGGCCCGCGTGGCGGGAGCGGGAACCACTTGTGGAAGTGCGACACTGAAAGGTGAAAAGAACATGATCGGAAAGCGATGAAGACGATCACATGGATGACGCTGGGGACCCTCTTGGAGACGCTGTCTGTACCCACGGCGTGGGCCCAGGGGCAGGTGGTGGAGTACTACCACCTGGATGCCTTGGGGACGGTACGAGCGGTGACGGAGGGCTCGGGTACGGTTCTGGAGAGGCATGACTACCTGCCGTTTGGGGAGGAGTTGTGCCCGTCTGGAGGGACGTACGTGGTGTGCGGGACGGCGCCCGTGGGCCAATCGAAGCGATTCACGGGGAAGGAGCGGGACACGGAGACGGGTCTCGACTACTTCGGGGCTCGGTACTACGGGGCGAAGACCGGTCGCTTCACGACGATCGATCCGGTGTTCACGTGGCAGGAGAACCTGGAGGATCCCCAGCGGTGGAACCGGTATGCCTATGGGCGAAACAACCCGCTGAAGTACGCGGATCCTGATGGCAGGGTGTTGGTTCCCGCGCTGCTGGTGGCCTGGGGCGCGGTCGAGATTGGCCTCCAAATCTACGACTCGTACTCGACCATTCAGACTCTCAGCGACCCGAACGCATCTTTCCGAGACAAGGCGATCAGTGGGGGGGGCTTCGTGCTTGGCGCCATCGCGCCTGGTGGTGGGTACGGAGCCGCCGGGAAGGCTGTAGCTGGCAAGGTGGATGACGCCGCGAAGTGGCGCAAGACGACCACGGAGATGGCTCATGAGCTCTCCGAGAAGACCGGCAAGAACAGCGTCTCGTTCGAGACATCGAGCGTTCGCGGACATATCGATCTCCAAGGCAAGGCGCATTTCGACAAGGCTACGGGTCAGCGTATCCCGACGCCCCATGTCCAGACGAGGACGAAGCACATTGGGCCCAATGGTGAGGTCAACCTCGGGCCGCAAACGACTCGACCGGCGACTAACGCAGACGTTCGGACAGCTGAGAAGCTGTCAAAAAGGAAGCCTGAATAGTGGAAAACGAGCTTGAGTTCATCCAAGCATGGTACCGGGCCCAGTGCGATGGAGCCTGGGAGCATAGCTGCGGCGTGAAGATTGACACGTTGGACAACCCTGGTTGGTCCGTGACCATTGACCTTCGAGGTACTCCTCTCGAGCACGGGACGATGGCCAAGTTGTCTCAAGATTGTGGCCCAGGTGACTGGGTGTTCATGGAAGTCACGGGCGCTCAGTTCCGGGCGGCGGGCGACCCAAGCAAACTCGCCGCGATTCTCGGGGCATTCCGAGAATGGTCGAACTCCGTCACCGCATCCTGATTCTCCACAAGGAATCAGGAACCAAGCCTGATCAGCCAGAACGGTCGGAGGCAGTATCGCCCGCCAAGTACCAAACCGAAGCTGGGTCGGAGCCATGCGAATGTCGAAGCGCGCGAGAACCCAGAGGGCCAGTGGCGCACTGGACGCGCCACGCCGCCCCGGACTTCGGGGTGCGCGTGCCCTGGCCCGATCCCTACTCTTCGATCAACGGCTACACGCCCCGCTTCCGCTGACCGCCAACTACCAAGCCCGCGCAACGGTTGGCTGTGGGGTCGTCACTGCGAGGAGCCATTCCGTTGGTACTGCGAGCGCGAGCGCTGGCCCAAGGCCAGCGCGACGCCTGGCCTTGGGCCACGAAGCAACCGCCTGTCACCACTATCGGCCCGCAGGCTTGCAGGCTGGGTAGTGGTGGGAGGAGGTTGCTTCGTCGCCGTACCTTCCGAGTGGCTCCTCGCAATGACGACCCATGGACCAGCCGTTGCACCGGCATGGCGCCCTTTCCGCTCTCTATAACCATTTACTATGAATCAGCACACAACGAAGTATGTGATTTGGTATCAGCCGACCCTCAGAATCCCTGCCGAGAACAAAGGCCACTCATGGACCCGCATCGAAAACGTCAATTCCAGATCACCGGCGGCTACTGGCTGCTCGCGCTCGCCGCGCTGCTGCTTCTGCAGTCCGCGCTGCTGCGGCAGGCGGCGCCGAAGGACGTGCCCTACAGCGAGTTTCTGGCCTCCCTGCGCGCGGGCAAGGTCGCCAAGGCGGAGCTGCGCCAGGACGCGATCCTCGCCGAGCTCAAGGCCGAGGGCGACCAGAAGCCCGCGCGGATCAGCACGAGCCGCCTGCCCGGGATGGACGAGACGGCGCTGGTGAAGGATCTGGAGGAGCGCGGTGTCTCGTTTGCCGGCAGGATCGAGCGGACCTCGTTCCTCGAGACGTTCCTGCTCGGCTGGCTGCTGCCCATCGGCCTCCTCGCCGGCATCTACGTCCTGGTGATGCGCCGCTTCGGCCGCGGAGGCGGCGGGCCGCTCAGCCTGGGGAAGAACCGCGCCAAGATCTACGACGAGACCCAGCACGGCAAGGTCACTTTCGAGGATGTGGCGGGCGTGGACGAGGCGGAGGCCGAGCTCGTCGAGGTCGTGGACTTCCTCAAGAACCCCCAGAAGTACCAGGCGCTGGGCGCGCGAATCCCCAGGGGCGTCCTGCTCGTCGGCCCGCCGGGCACGGGAAAGACGCTCCTCGCGAAGGCGGTCGCGGGCGAGGCGGGCGTGCCCTTCTTCTCGCTCTCCGGCTCGGAGTTCGTGGAGATGTTCGTGGGGCTCGGGGCCGCCCGCATGCGCGACCTCTTCGAGCAGGCCAAGCTGCGGGCGCCCTGCATCGTCTTCATCGACGAGCTGGACGCGATCGGCAAGTCGCGCGGCGGTGTGGCCGCTTTCGCCACCCACGACGAACGCGAGCAGACCCTCAACCAGCTGCTCGTGGAGATGGACGGCTTCGATTCGACGAAGGGCGTCATCCTGATGGGCGCGACCAACCGGCCGGAGGTGCTCGATCAGGCCCTGCTCCGCGCCGGGCGCTTCGACCGGCAGGTGCTGGTCGATCGGCCCGAAGTCCGAGGCCGCGAGGCGATCCTGAAGGTGCACGCGAAGAAGTTGAAGCTCGACGTGGACGTGGCCCTGCGCGTGGTGGCGCAGCGCACCCCGGGCATGGTGGGCGCCGATCTCGAGCGCGTGGTCAACGAGGCCGCCCTCGCCGCGGCCCGGCGGGGCTCGCAGACCGTGAGCGCCCACGACTTCGAGGAGGCGGTGGATCGTCTGCAGCTCGGTCTCAAGAAGCAGGGCTCGGTGATGTCCGAGGACGAGAAGCGGCGGGTCGCGTACCACGAGGGCGGCCACACCCTGGTGGCGCTCTCGATGAAGAACGCGGACCCGGTGCACCGCGTCACCATCATCCCGCGCTCCATCGGGGCGCTCGGCGTCACCCTGCAGCTGCCGGCCGAGGAGCGCTACCTGATGACGAAGGAGCAGTTGCTCGACCGCCTGGCCGTGATGATGGGGGGCCGCGCCGCGGAGGAACTGTGCTGCGGCGACCTCTCGACCGGCGCCGCCAACGACCTCGAGCGCACCACCGAAACCGCGCGCCAGATGGTCAGCCGCTTCGGCATGAGCGAGAGCCTCGGGCCGGTCACCTTCGGCCGGGCTTCCGGCATGCGCTTCCTGTCGGGCGCCATGGGCGAGGAGCGGAACTTCAGCGAGGAGACGGCGCGCGCCATCGACGGCGAGGTGCGCCGGATACTGGAGGCGCAGTACGCGCGCGCGAAGCGGATCCTCGAGGACCGGCGGGGCGCGCTCGAGGCGATCGCCCAGCGGCTGCTCGAGGTGGAAACCCTGGACCGGCCGCAGCTGGAGAAGCTGGTTGGCCCACGCGGGCCGGTGGACGCGCCCGCGGCGGCGTCGGTGGCGGTGGCGTCGTGATGAGGCAGGGGCGCATGCTGCGCTGGTGTATGGGCCTTGGGCTCGGCCTGGGGATCCTGTCCCCGGCTCCCGCGTGGTCGCAGGACCGCTTCCGTCTCGATGTCGAGGGGGCGGCGGCCTGGCAGGCCCGGAACCAGTTCAGAATCCCCGGCACGACCGGGACGCTCGTCTCGCTCGAGGATTACACGAGCGGTCCGTTCCCCGCTTTCCGGGGGACGCTCGTGTGGGACGTGGGGGAGCACAGCTCCCTGCGGCTCCTCGCCGCGCCCCTGCGCCTCGACGTGGACTTCACCCCGGAGGCCCCGATCGACTTCCAGGGGGAGACCTTCGCCGCCTTTCAGCCGACGCGCGCCCGCTACGAGTTCGACTCGTACCGCTTGACGTGGTTGTACCGCTTCCGCTCCTCGGGGGCCTGGTCGTTCCGGGCCGGCCTGACCGCGAAGGTGCGTGACGCCCGGATCGGCCTCGCCTCCGGGTCGCTCGCCGCCGAGAAGACCAACACGGGTGTCGTGCCTCTCCTCTACGGCGGGGCGCGCTACGCCCTTGGCGGCCGCTTCACCGTCGATCTCGACGTGGACGCGGCCTGGGCGCCCCAGGGCTACGCCGTCGACCTCGCGCTGCGCGCCGAGTGGCGTCTTGCCGGCAAGGCGAGTGCTTTCGCGGGCTACCGCTTCCTGGACGGCGGCGCCGACAACGACGAGGTCTACACCTTCGCCACCTTCCACTACGCGACGGCCGGCCTCTCCCTGCGGTTCTGACGTGACGCGAATGCCTCTCATGCCCCGGGTGCTTCTCGCGACAACGGTCGAGGTGTCCGCTGCGCCCGCCTTGGTGCGCAACGTCATCGAAAGCTCCCGGTTCGAACAGGCGATGACCGCGCTCATTGTCCTGAACGCGGTGACGCTGGGCCTGGAGACCTCTCCCGAAATGGCCTCTCGTCACGGCGGCGTGCTCCACGCGATCGACCGGGCCGCCCTCTTCGTGTTCGTGGCGGAACTGGCGGCCCGGTTCTTCGTGTTTCGAACCCGCTTCTTCCACGACCCCTGGAGGGTCTTCGACTTCTTCGTGGTCGGCATCGCTCTCATGCCCTCGGCGGGCGCCTTCTCCGTCCTCCGGGCACTGCGGATCCT
>DAORUA010000007.1:0-21797 GCA_035432945.1 Vicinamibacteria bacterium
CGTCGACCTTGGGCCGGAACTTCACTTCCTTGATCTGGATGTGCTTCTGGTGCTTGCGCGCCTCGGCCTCGCGCTTGTTCTGCTCGTAGAAGAACTTGCCCGCGTTCATGATGCGGCAGACGGGCGGCACCGCCTGGGGCGCCACTTCGACGAGGTCGAGTTCCTTCTCCACCGCGATGGAGAGGGCCTGTTCGGGGGGCATGATGCCGAGCTGAGCGCCATCCGCGTCGATGACGCGGATTTCCTTCACTCGGATCTTTTCGTTGATGCGGACGGATTTGGGATCTATGGGGCACCTCCGGCGTTTGACGCAAGCCGCCAGGGGGCGCGCTTGCCATCCACAACCAAGTCTGAAAACTGGGAAATCACGATGGCTCCTCGTTCACGTTGTGCGTGGCGACGAGTCCTGAAAGTTTGCTGGCGAAGTCCGCGACCTTGACCGCTCCGAGGTCGGCTTTGAAGCGATGGCGCACCGCGACCGTGCCCTCCGCCGCTTCCTTGTCGCCCACCACGAGCATGTAGGGGACCTTCTGGCTCTGGGCTTCGCGGATCTTGTAGCCGAGCTTCTCGTTCCGCTCGTCCACCTTGATGCGGAAGGCGGAAAGTTCGGCCGCGACCTTGCGGGCATACTCGTTGTGCGCCTCGGCGACCGGGATGACCACGGCCTGCACGGGGGCGAGCCAGACCGGGAAGGCGCCCGCGTAGTTCTCGATCAGCAGGGCGATGAAACGCTCGAAGCTGCCGAAGATCGCGCGGTGGACCACGATCGGGCGGTGATCCGCGCCGTCCGCCCCGGTGTAGGTGAGGTCGAAACGCTCAGGCAGCTGATAGTCGAGCTGGATGGTGGCGCACTGCCACTTGCGGCCGAGCGCGTCGGTGACGTCGAAGTCGATCTTCGGTCCGTAGAACGCGCCGTCGCCCGCGTTGATCTCGTACTTCTGGCCGGCCGCGTCGAGCGCTTTCTTGAGCTGCTCCTCGGCGTTGTCCCACTGCGCGATCTCGCCCAGGAACTCCGCCGGGCGGGTCGAGAGCTTCATCTCGATGTTGAGGCCGAAGTCGCTGTAGACGCGCTGCACGAGTCTCAGAAGAGCCTCGACCTCGCTCCCGATCTGTTCGGGCGTGATGAAGAGGTGGGCGTCGTCCTGGCAGAACTGGCGGACCCGGGTGAGTCCCGAGAGGACGCCCGAAGCCTCGTTTCGATGCAGGACGCTCTGGTCGTGGAACCGGAGCGGCAGTTCGCGATAGCTGTGCTTCTCGGCGCCGAACACCAGCATGTGGCCCGGGCAGTTCATGGCCTTGAGGGCCATGGTCTCGGTGCCGGACTGGATCTCGAACATGTTCTCGCGGTAGTGGAACCAGTGCCCCGAGGTCTCCCAGAGCTTCTGGTTGTAGGCAAGCGGCGTGCGCAGCTCGACGTATCCCGACGAGAACAGGATGCCGCGCATGTAGTCGGCGAGGGTGTTCCACAGGATCGTGCCCCTGGCCAGCCAGAACGGGGCGCCGGGCGCCCAGGGATGGGTCATGAACAGACCCAGCTCCTTGCCGAGCTTGCGGTGGTCGCGCTTCTTGGCCTCGGCGAGATTGAAAAGGTGCTTGTCCAGCTCTTCCTTCGTGAAGAAGCTGTAGCCGTAGATGCGCTGCATCGACGGGTTCTCGGGCTTCCCCTTCCAGTACGCGGCGGCGGGGGAGGGATTGAGTTTGAAGGCCTTGATGTGCGAGGTGCTGGGCAGATGGGGCCCGAGGCAGAAGTCGATGAAGGGGCCCATGGTGTAGCACTGCACCATTTCCCCCGCCTTCTCCTCGATGAGCTGGCACTTGAGGGTCTGGCCCTTGTCTCCGAAGACCTTGAGGGCTTCTCCCTTGGGCAGCAGCTTCTTCTCGATGGGCCGGTTTTGCTTGACGATGTGCGCCATCTTCTTTTCGATGGCGACGAGGTCCTCGGGCGTGAACGGCTTGGTGGTCAGGAAATCGTAGAAGAAGCCGTCGTCGGTGGGCGGACCGATGCCGCACTGGGTGTCAGGGAACAACTCCGTGACCGCCGCGGCAAGCAGATGCGCGGACGAGTGGCGGTAAATCTCGAGGGGCGAGTCGGCAGGCTTGCTCTCGCCGGAAGGACCTGTCGTGTCTTGAATGACAGACGACGACATCAGCGTGGGCTGAATGGACGGATCATCAAATCGCGTTCGGTCCTTATGGTTCCTTGGGGAGTCTGCTTCTGAAACGTCCTGCGGTCTGGTAGGCACGGATGGAATTGAACCATCGACCCCTTCCGTGTCAAGGAAGTGCTCTACCACTGAGCCACGTGCCTGTGCTCCAGGATACGGAGGCGTTCCTAGGACTGCGGAGCGTATCGAAGCGCGATGGCGGGTGTCAACTTTGGAGGGGGAATGCCCGGCCCAAGGGGGTGGCGGCTCCGGCTGCTAGGATCCTCGAAAGTGGCGAAAAGAGAGCACCTGAAGCGTCTGGGGAGCATCCCCGCCCTGATGGGCCTCGTGGCCGTCTCGCTCGCGGCCTGTTCACCTGCTCCGACCCCGCCCGACCCCGCGGTCGTCGGCAGCGCCGCCTCCCGACTGAAGCCCCTGGCCGCGCCCCTGCCCGCGGACTTCGTCCATCGCCGGGTCTACGTCTCCGTGTACTCGAGCATCTACCTGGGCCTGGAGAGCGAGCCCCTGATGGTGAACCTCGCGGCCACGGTGAGCGTCCGCAACGTGAGCGACGCCCACCCCCTGATCCTCACCCACGCGCGCTACTACGACTCGGCCGGGAAGGCGGTCCGCGACTACGTGACCGGTCCGGGGGAACTCGCACCCATGGCCACCGTCGAGTACGTGGTCAAGCGCGACGACACCGCGGGTGGTCCGGGCGCCAACTTCGTGATCGAGTGGGCGGGCCCGAAGGACATGGACGAGCCGATCGTGGAGGCGGTGATGATCGGCCAGAGCGGGCACGCCGGTTTCTCCTTCATCAGCATGGGGAAGACGATCCAGCGGCCCCCGAGCTGAGCGGACGCATCGCATAGACTCCCCCCAATGCTTGCGACGGATCGTGCCGCGCGGACCATCTCGTTCGATGCGCTGAAACAGCCGCTGTCCCCGCTCTTCCGCGATTACTTCGCGTCCCGCGGCAAGGCCTCGGACTTCTACCCCCTCGGCTTCTCCCGCGAGGACATGGCGAGGGCGGCGGCCACGACCGCGGCCTTCGCGCACCCGCGGCGGGAAGTCGCGGAAGCCCTGGCCCGCGAACAGCCCGAGGGCAGCCAGGCTCGAAAGAACGCCGAGGCCCTCCAGGATCCGAAGACGCTCGCCGTGGTCACCGGCCAGCAGGCGGTCCTCTTCGGCGGCCCGCTCTACGTCCTCTACAAGGCGCTCGCGGCCATGGAACTCGCGCGCCACATGAGCGATTCGCTCAAGACCACGGTCGTCCCCGTGTTCTGGGTGGCCTCCGACGACCACGACTTCGCGGAGATCCGCGCCACCACGCACATGGACGGGAACTCCGAACTCAAGACCCTGCGCTACGAGCCGGCGGTGGAGCCCAACCTCCAGCCCGCGTCCACCATCATCCTCGACCGGACCATCGACCCCCTCGCGAAGTCGGTGCGCGACCTCCTGCCCGCCTCGCCCTGGAGGGACGAGGTGTGCGACGCCATGGTCGCGGCCTACCAGCCCGGCGACTCGATCAGCGGCGCCTTCTCGAAGCTCCTCCAGCACTTCCTTCCCGGCCTCGTCATCATGGATCCGGCGGTGCCGGCGCTCAAGAAGCTCATGCGTCCGGTGATCGACCGCGAGATCTCCGAACTCTCTCCCACCTCGCGGCTCGCCGCGGGCATCGGCGAGCAGCTCCTGGCCGCGGGCTACCACCAGCAGGTGCCGGTGCGGGCCAGCGGCTTCCTGAATCTCTTCCTCGTGGCCGGCGGGAAGCGCCGCGCCCTCGGAGTGAGCGAGCGGGGCATCGAGGTGCGCGGCGGCAACCTGGTGATGTCGAAGGAGGAACTGCTGGCCCGGATCGCCGCGGCTCCCGAAGAGGCGAGTCCGGGCGTGATGCTGCGGCCCCTGGCCCAGGACTATCTGCTGCCCACCATCGCCTACATCGGCGGCCCCGCGGAGGTCGCGTATCACGCGCAGATCGGTCCTTCCTATGCGCACTTCGGCGTGCCGCGCCCGGTGATCTTCCCGCGACCCTCCTTCTCGCTCGTCGACGCCGCCACCGCGCGCGCCATGGAGGCCGAGGGCCTCTCCTTCGAGGAACTCCAGACCGACACCGAGACCCTGCTCGCGCGGGCCGCCCGCGAAGCCAATCCGGAAGTCGGGCGTTCGTTCGCCGACTCCCGCGCCGCGGTGGAAGCCGCGTTCGGCGGCGTGGAGGCGACCCTCGCGAAGCTCGACCCCACCCTGCGCGGGGCCGTCCAGTCGGCGCTCGGCCGCGCCCTTCATCAGATGGAGGGCCTTCAGGAGAAGGCGCTCCGCACCATGAAGCGGCAGGATGCGACGCGGGCCGAGCGCATGCGCCGCACGCGCGACTTCATTTTCCCGGGAGGCGCCCTGCAGGAACGCGGGGTCTCCTGGATTTCGCTCCTCGCCAAGTACGGTCCGCCCATCATCGACGACATCCGGCGACACATGGACCCGTGGGCGAAGGGGCACCAGGTGCTGCCGATATGAAGATCGGAATGATCGCTCCTCCTCCGGGCACCGCCTCGATGGTGGTGGCCGCCTCGCTCTCGCGCAATCTCGCGCGCCGGGGTCACGAGATCCACTTCATCGGGAATCGCGCGGGCGTGCCCTACCTCGCCGAGGAGGGGGTGAGCGAGCACGTGATCGACGCCTCCACGGGCGCGGTGACGGATCCGCCCATGCACGATCTTGCCCTCGCGGCCAAGATCGCGTCGGTGGCGGAGGAGGCGAAGCTCGACCTCATCCACGTCCACGCCGCCATCCCTCACGCGATCGCCGCTGCTCTCGCGTGCCGGATCGTTTCGGGCAAGCCTCCGAAGCTCGTCACCACCCTGCACGGCGTCGAGCTCACCCTGATCGAATCCGACCTGTGCCTTTTGGGCCTCGCCCGTCACGGGCTCGACAGCTCCAACGCCGTGACCTGCGTGTCCGATTCGCTCAAGCGCGTGGTGATCGAGGAACTCGGTCCGAGGACCATTCACGTCATCCCCGATTTCCTGGACCCGATGCCGCGCACCTACAAGGTGGGCACGTCCGATCGGCCCGCGATCCTGCACATCTCGAACTTCCGTCCCGGCAAGCGCATCGACCTCGTCATGGAGACCTATCGCCGCGTGTTCCGCGACATCCCCTGCGACCTCCTGCTCGTGGGCGACGGTCCCGAGCGGGCGATGGCCCGGGAGCTTGCGCGCTCCGCGGGCCTGTCCGCCTCGGTGAAGTTCCTCTCCGGGGTCGAGAGCTACGAGGCGCTGCCCGAGGCCGACGTATTTCTGCTTCCCTCGGACAACGAGACCTTCGGCTTCGCCGCCCTCGCCGCCATGGCCGCGGGGATTCCGGTGATCGGTTCGGACGCGGGCGGCCTGCCCGAGGTGGTCAGACACGCGGAGTGCGGGTATCTGCTGCCCGTGGGCGATGTCGAAGGCCTCGCCGAACGCTGCTGCGAGATCCTCCGCGACAAGGAACGCCGCCGCGAGATGGGCGAGGCGGGCCGCCACCGCGCTCAATCGCTCTTCGGCGCCGAGCGCGTGGTGGGCGAGTTCGAGGAGCTGTACGCGAGCCTGACTTGAGGCTGCCCTCGTCCCGGCATCGATAGGCTCCCGGGCGGGAACATCGATCCCTCGGCCTCCGTCTCCTACCTATAAGGGAGACTCATGAGCGGAATTCTCAGCGACGTCAGGTTCTCGTTGCGCCAGGTCCGCCGCACTCCGGGCTTCAGCGCGGCCGCGGTATTGGTGCTGGCCCTCGGCATCGGCCTCAACGCGGCCATGTTCGGGATGTGCTATTCGCTGGTGTTCGCGCCCCCGCCCTTCGAGAGGCCCGAGGAACTGGTCCAGCTCTACTCGCGGAGTTCGACCGACGCCCTTGACGACTATCGCCGCTTCTCCTTTCCGGCCTTCGAGGAGGTCCGGGCCTCGGGCCGAGTCTTCGCGGGCGTCCTCGCTCACCGCACCCTGGGCGTGGGGCTGAACGAGACGGATCAACGCGGCGCGACCCGGCGCGCGGTGGCCGACATGGTGAGCGCCGAGTTCTTCTCGGTCCTCGGCGTGCCCCTGGCGCAGGGCCGCGCCTTCACCGCGGAGGAATCCAGGCCGGGGAGCGATGTCCCGGTGGCCATCGCGTCCCACGCGCTGTGGAAGCGCGCGGACTTCGACCCGGGTCTGGTGGGCCGGACGATCCGCATCAACGAACGGCCGTTCACGATTGTCGGCATCGCGCCTGAAGGGTTCATGGGCACGAGCGCCCTCTTCGGCCCCGAGGTCTTTCTGCCCCTGGGCGTTTTCGACTCGGTCGGCAACAGCCTGGGGAACGAGGGGAGGCCAGCAAGCCTGGCCCGGCCGGACGCCTTCACCCTCCTGCTGATCGGGAGGCTGAAAGCCGGGGTCACCCGCGAGGGGGCGGAGGAGGCGCTCAAGCTCACGAGCGCGTCGATGGAGCGCGCCTTCCCGGCCGAGTATCGCTCCCAGCGCTTCACCCTCCATCCCCTGCCCCGATTCGTCAGCGGGACCGCGCCCAACGCGGAGCGGGCGGTGGTTCCGCTGGCGCTCGCGCTCCTGGGGATGACGGGGTCGGTGCTGCTGATCGTCTGCCTGAACCTGGCGTCCATGTTCCTCGCCCGCGGCCAGGCCCGACGGCGCGAGTTCGCGATCCGTCTCGCGGTTGGGGGCGGACGGGCGCGCATCGTGCGGCAGCTGCTCGTCGAGGGACTTCTCCTCTCCGCGGTCGGGGGCGCGCTGGGCGTGGCCCTCGGCCGCTTCGGCATCGACGCGCTGGTCGCGGCCCTCATCGAGAAACTGCCCGTCTCGGTGGCCCTCGACTTCGCGGCCACTCCCTCGATGCTGGTCGGAACCGCGCTCTTCTCGGTGATCGCGACGCTCCTGTTCGCGTTCGGTCCCGCCCTTCGCCACACGGGCAAGGACGTGATCGACGACCTGAAGCAGCAGGCGGGAGCCGGCTCCGTGCGCCGCATCGGCTTCCTGCCCCGGCATCCCCTGGTGTCCGCCCAGGTGTCGCTCTCCGTGGCTCTCCTCATCTCCGCCGGCCTGTTCATCCAGATGACGCGTCGCGCGGTCTCGCTGGAGCCGGGGTTCGACGCCGCGGGCACGGTGGTGATGGAAGTCGATGCCGGTCTCGCCGGCCGCACGGAGGCGGAAGGGCTCAGTCTCTACGCGCGCATCGAAGACCGGCTCCGCGCTCTTCCCGGGGTGCGGGCGGCGAGCGTCGCCGCCACCGTGCCTTTCGCCCCCGCCTCCTTCGGCGAGACCGTGCGGCGCGCGGGCGCCTCCGGGGCCGCGGGTGAGGCGGGGAACTCGTACGGCGCCCGCTGGAACGCGGTCGGCGCCGGCTATTTCGAGGCGCTCGGTCTCTCCCTTCGCGGCGGCCGTTTCTTCACCGATGCCGAGTCGAGAATTCCGCAAGGCGCAAGGGTCGCGGTCATCGATGACGTCCTGGCCCGGCAACTGTGGCCGGAGGGCGAGGCCATCGGCCGCTCCATCGAGTTCGCGCCCCGGAACGAGGGCCAGGCGCCAGGCGAGGCGATGCGGGTCATCGGCGTCGTCTCGCCGGTCCTGGACGACGCCTTCGACGAGTCACCAGGAGGTGCTGTCTACGTTCCGTTCGCCCAGGGGTATCGGGCCGCCGCCTTCTTCGAAGTGCGCGGCCCGGCTTCCGCGAGCCGGAGTCTGGCCGATGCCGTCCAGGCCGAGGTGCGGGCGGAAGCGCCCGACCTCCCGGCCTTCCGCGCGCTGACCTTCGAGAACCATCGCGAGTCCTCCCTCGATTTCTGGGGTCTTCGCCTCGTCTCGAGCCTGTTTCTGAGTCTCGGGCTCGTGGCCGCCGCGATCTCACTCGTCGGCGTCTACGGCACGATGTCGTACGCCGTGCTGAGGAGAACGCGCGAACTCGGCATTCGCCTGGCCATCGGCGCCACGCCGTCGGGGGTGCGTCTCATGGTCCTGCGCGAAGGCCTGAGCCTCGGCCTCGCGGGCGCTGCCCTGGGACTCCTGCTCGGCATCGGCATGGGCCGGGTGATGGACAGCCTGTTCGTCGAAGTGGGCGCCTTCGACGCGGGGACATTCACATTGACGCCGGCCTTGCTCCTCGCCGCGTGCGTGGGCGCGGCCTGGCTGCCCGCACGAAAGGCGACCACCGTCGATCCGGTGACCGCCCTGCGAGCGGAATGAAGGCGGCGGCTAGCCGCCGCCCTTGAGCCAGCCGAGGAGCGAGAACGACGCCTTGCTCGGATCCACCGGCGCGACCGGAGGCGTGGGCTTGGGCGCCGCGGGCTTGACCGCGGGTGCTGCCGGCTCCTCCGGACGCTCGCTCGCGCTCACGTCCGCCGCGCGAAGGGGAGCGGCCTCCGTGAATTCGGGCGGAGCGATCGATTCGTGCCGCCGCGCCGGCGGGGGAAGTGCTATCGGCGGCAGGTCGTTCGCGGACGGCGTTCTGAGCGCGGGTGCGCCCACGCTCGGCACTTCCCCGAACACGGGAGCGTCGGTCCTGGCCATCCGCTCCACGACTTCGGCATAGGCGGCCGCGGCCTGGGGTGGGGTTGGGATGGACGGGTTCGAGTCCTCTTCGAAAGGCAGCGGTTCTTCGCCACGAGCTTCGAGATCGGGGCGCGACTCTCGCTCGGCGCCTTCTCGTCCGCGTCCCCGGCCACGGCCACCGCGTCGCCGCCTGGGGCGGCTCGGCGCTTCGCCGTCGGGCGTTTCGGTCTCGGGGCCGGCGGCGATCTCGTCGATCGTCGTGGTCGCGCCTGCCGCTACGGGCGGCACGGTGGCCGTGGAGGCGGCCGTCGAGGGCCGGCGTTCGCGCGGCTCGCGATCGCCGCGGGATTCGCCGCGACCGCTGGTTCCGTGTCCGTTGGTCGAGGCGCCGCTCGAGGGCGCGCTCGGTCCCTGATCACTTGAGGAGGGCGCTGACGGCGCGCTCGGGGCCACAGGCACGCTGGCCATCACCGCGTCCACTTCCGAAGGACGAGGCGGAACGATAGAACCATCGCCACGGGCGGCGGCGCCGAGGTCTTCGACGATGTAGCTGCCGGACTTCTGGTCGCGCCGCAACGTCACGACCCCGCGCCGCTGCGCGTCCTCGAGCAGGCTCGAGAAGGAACGGAAGCCGTAGTAGGTCTCGTTGAACGAGGGCTTCTTGCGCTTCATGGTCTCCTTGACCATGGAGCCCCACAGAGCACCCTTGTTCTCGAGCTGCAGGGCCACCACCGAGTCGACCAGGATGGAGAACGCCTCCTGGAGCTTCTCGGGGATGTTCGGGATGACCACCGCGGGCTTTTCCTGACGGCGGACGAGGTCTTCGTAGAAGATGAACTCGTCGCAGTTCTCCATGAGGAGGTCTGACGTGGAGTTCTTGACTCCGAGGCCGATGACGTACTTGTCGTTCTCCTTGAGCTTGCTGACCAGCGGCGAGAAGTCGGAGTCGCCGGAGGCGATGCAGAAGCAGTCGATGTGCTCCTTCTGGAACGACATGTCCATGGCGTCGACCACGAGACGGATGTCGGCGGAATTCTTCCCGCCCACGGACTTCTGGGGAACCTCGATCAGCTCCACCGCGGCCTCGTGGAAGCTGCGGCGGTATTCGCCGTACCGGCCCCAGTCGGCGTAGGCGCGCTTGGCGAGTATCTTGCCTTTTTCGACCAGCCGCTCGATGACGAGGTTGATGTCGAACCGGCGGTAGTGGGCGTCACGGACGCCGATGGCGATGTTTTCAAAGTCGATGAAGAGCGCGATGCGCTGTTCTTCGGGTGTGCTTGCGGTCAATTGTTTCCTGCGGTTTTCCGGCTTCGCGAAAGAGCAGAGTGTGTGGCAGCGGCTTCGTGGTTCATGTAAGCGCCCGGGACCCGTTTCAAGAGGGTAAGGGCGCGAACCACCTGAGCTCCAAAGGAGGAGCCACGAGGAGTTCGTGTTTGAAGCTGCCGTCGCACGTTCGAGTGCGCTGTCGCGATGCCTATGCGGTCTGGCTCGCCGACGTCAGAATGAAAGACCCGTGCGGCTACCAGAACCAATCTATTGAGTCAGTTTCTGATACGGTCAGAGAGAACAGTAGCACGGAAACCCGAAAAGCGCCCTTTTGTCACTAATTTAAGGAGTGTCCGATGAAGCCCGCCCCTACCTTTCTCATGAGCGTCCTGATCTTTGGCCTTGGTTACACCGCGGCTGCCCAGAAGGACCATGCCCGCGTCAATTCGAAGGAAGCCCCGCCCCGCCCGGGCGCCCCCTACAACCAGGGCGTGATGGTGGGAAACCTCATATGGGTCTCGGGGAACGTGGGCCAGGACCCGGCGACCGGGAAGGTGAGCCCGGACTTCGCGACCGAGGCGCGCCAGTCCATCAAGAACCTCGAAGCGATCCTGAAGGCCGCCGACCTCTCCCTCGCCGACGTGGTGAAGACCAACGTCTACGTCACCGACGTCGCGAAGTACGACGCCTTCAACGCCATCTACGTGGAGATGATGCCGAAGCCGCTGCCCGCCCGGACCTTCATCGGCGTGGCCGCCCTGCCCGGCGGCGCGCAGATCGAAATCGAGTTCGTCGCGGCGAAGAAATGACGGCCGCTCGGCGGTAAGGCCCCGACCCCGGCTTCAGCCGGGGTCCGCTCGGCACTACACAGGCCAGCAAGGTCGCCGACCCGCGGCCCGATCCTGACCGGCCCCAAGGTCCGCCCATTCGAGCCGGAGCCCGCCGGTTCAGTGGCAGCCGCAGCCCGCGCCGGCCCCCGCGCCACAGCCGGCCGACGGCGGGCGCGCGTGACCGCTTGCATCCGTGACCTCGACGATCGGCAGCCGTCGCTTGAGCGCGCCCGGCAGCGGGATGGGCCGGTCGCCCGCGTAGATCGGGTGCCGTCCCTTCTCCTTGAACCAGTCGCGCGTGGTGGCCACCATGTGCATGTTCTCCACCACCTGCCGCCAGCCCACGCCCGTGTTGTAGGCGCAGAACGAGATCTCGCCCTCCTGGGTGCCGTAGGGGATCACGCACATCTCGGTGCGCCGGAAGTCGTAGGTCCACAGGTCCTGGAACCACATGCTCGCGATCCACATGAACTCCCAGCCCTGCGACCTTCCAACCCATTCCTTCTTCTTCTCCGGGGCCAGCTTCAGACCGAACAGCTTGAGCAGATTCCGCGGCGTGAACCCTTTGGGCGCCTTGCCCTGGTCGAAATGCCGCAGGAACGAGAGCCCGACCTGGGTCAGCGAGACCGACCGGCCGCGCGCGGTGTCGATAATCACGTCGATGTCCTTCATGAAACCGTCGAGGTCGAAGAACGACGTGACCGGGGCCCAGGCCCCGGTCTCCGAATTGATGATCAGAATCGTCGCCGCGCCGCAGTTCGGATGGCAGGAGCATGAGAGCTGGCCGAAGGGCTCGTCGGGTCCGCGCAGATGGTCGGCGAGGGCGGCGATGGCTCCTCCCGAACCGAGCGGGAACCAGTCGCGCATCGGGTCGAGCCTGCCGCCGGTATGGCGGGCGAGGTCATGGGCGAGGTGCGAGGTGGTGTAGCGCTGGCGATGGCGATCCGCGTCGCTGATCTCCTCGTCACGCCCGGTGAAGGATACGGGCTGGAAGGCGGGACCTCCCAGCTTGTCGTGGTGCTTCATGCAGAAGTCCACGATCGGCCCGACGTTCTCGTTGTTGAGCCCGTTGACGATGGTGACCACGGGCGTGATCTTGATGCCGGCCTTGTGCATGTTCTCGATCGCGGTCCAGCGGACATCGAACAGGTTGGAAATGTGGCGATGGGCGTTGGCCTCGTTGGTGAAGCCGTCGAACTGGAGGTAGGCCATGTCGAATCCAGCCTCCTTGGCCCTGGCCGCGAAATCGGGTTCGAGGGCGAAACGCAGACCGTTGGTCGCGGCCTGGACCATCTTGTAGCCCACCTTCTTCGCGTAAGCGCAGGCGGCGAGGAAGTGCGGCGAGAGCGTGGGTTCGCCTCCCGAGAACTGCACCGACATCTGGCGCCGCGGCTTGAAGGAGATCGAATCGTCCAGGATCTTGTGGATGTCCTCCAGAGTCAGTTCGTGAACGTAACCCACCTGATTCGCATCCATGAAGCAGGGGTTGCACATCATGTTGCAGCGGTTGGTCAGGTCCAGGGTCAGGACCGCTCCCCGCCCATACTTGATGCTGGAGGTGCCGTGCCGGTGAATGAGCTGGTCCCCCCAGGCCCGATAGTCGCGGCCGGGGAAGCGATCCTCGACCTGGCGCGAGAAGTCGGCGTCGATCGACAGCAGGTCCTCGAACGTGCCGTGGCGCTGGCAGGTCTTTCTGATTCTGACCTGGTTGTTCTCCTCGTAGAGTTGCGCCTTGATCTCCCCGATATGGCCGTTCACCAGCTCGGAGACATCGCGCTTGCCGGCGAGGATCTCCTGCCGCGCCTCGATCACGCAGCGCGGACACAGCGAGTCGGTCTCGCGCGGATAACCGAGCGGCGGTCGGGAGCGTTCGCGCGACTTGGGGAGCGGACCCGGCGCCCAGTCGGGCGTTCTGGACCCGCCCTCCGGCAGGCGCGTGTTGATGGCCTGAAAGGTCTTCCACGCCAGGTCCCCGACCGTCTGCAGCCAATTGACGCCGTGTTGCATGATGCCCTCCATGGAGTTACCCGCGAAGACTGCCGAGGCCTCGGGCGCGCACTTTATTCGCGGTCGCGCACTTCTATCACAATCCCCCGCGTTTTTGCGCCGGAGTGCACCGAAGGCGCTCCTTTCTTTTGTCGGCAGACCCGAGTGGGCGATTCCTCGACCACGGCGATCGCGAGCCTCTCTGCTTCGATCCTGATGTCGCGGGCACGACGCAGATGGAACGCCTCCCGCTTCGGGGGCGGGACTTGGAGCGCTACGACGCCAGCGAATAGAAGAGATCCACGTACGACCTCACCGCCCCGTCCATCCCCGCGACCTTCAGGTTCTGTGACTCGATCAGCCAGAACTCGTCGGGGGCGTGGGCGCCCGCGCCCATGCCGAGGCCGAACTGACCCGCGGCCATGTTCAAGGGGGCGCCCGTGAAGGTAACGCCCGGCCAGGAACCGGCAAGACGCGGCCAGAGCAGGGGATCGAGGCCCGCCTGCCGGTAGGTCGCGAGCATCGCCTTGATGAGCTTCGAGTCGGCGGGCGTCTCCGTGGGGTCGTAGCCGCCCGTCATGTTGACCTCGAGGTCGGAGAAGCCGTGCTTCGCGAGGTGCTTCTTCACGAGCTCGAGCGTTTCCTTCGCGGTCATGTCCGGCACCAGGCGCATGTCGATCTTCGCCACCGCGCGGTTCGGGAGGATGGTCTTGCCGCCGGGTCCGGTGTAGCCGCCCACGAGACCCTCGATGTTGATGGTGGGCTGGGATACGAGACGCTCGAGAGAAACCGCCCACGGCTCGTCGCCGATCCAGCGCTGCGTGCTGAGCGCTTTCTTCGCGGAGGCCTCGCTGCGCTTCGGGATCGCGTCGGCCAAGATCTTCTTCAGCTCGGGGCTCAGGGGCTTCACCTTGTCGAAGAAGCCCTCCACCGCGGGGGTGTGGCCGTCCGCCTTCACCAGGGTGTTGAGGCCCTGGACGAGGCGCCAGGCCGGGCTGTCGATCTGGGCGGCCAGGCTCGAGTGCACGTCCTTCGACGGCCCCCGACCCCACTTCTCGCCGCTCGAGACGATCTCCAGCTCGACGATTCCCTTGGCGCCGAGGTTCACCTGGACGCCGCCCTCGGGATCCTGGCTGCCGAGCGGAATGATGATGCCCACGCACTTGCGCAGGGCCGCCGCCACCTCGGGCTTGAGCGCGATCTGCGAGAAATTGGGCGAACCGATCTCCTCTTCACCTTCGGCCACGAGCACGAGGTTGATGGGCAGCTTCCGCCCCGCCGCCTTGAACGCGCGCATCGCCGCGAGGCACGCGGTCTGCGGCCCCTTGGTGTTGGTGGCGCCGCGGCCGATCATGACCTTGCCGAGGCCGGGTCGGTCGACGATCCGGCCTTCGAGCGGGGGGGAACTCCACTCCGACGGATCGAACTGCTTCACGTCGTACATGAAGTAGAGCCCGAGGGTCGTGGCCGCCCCGTTGTCCAGGGTCGCGAACACGCCGGGCTTGCCCTTGGTGGGGATGAGCTCGACCTTCGTGAAGCCCGCCTCGCGCGCGAGTTTCGCCATGTACTCGGCGCCCTGCGGGTAGCCGCGGTTCTCGGCGGCGATGGCCGGAAGCGCGATCCACTCGCGCAGGGCCTGGATCGTGGCCTCGTGCTGCTTCGCGATCTCGGCGACCACCCCCGCCTTGTCATCCTGGGCGAACGCCACGCCCCCGCCCGCGATTCCGATGGCCACCGTCCCCGCCGCGCCGGCGATGGTCGTGTTGATGAAGTCCCGCCGGGTGTGGTCCGAGGTGTCATGGATCGGCATCGAACGCTCCTTGTCGAAATGTAAGGGGGCTTTCCCCTTCGCTTGGGGCGACTATAGCCACCCCGCACCGGTGCCAGGCGCAATTTGGATATCGAGTTGCCACCTCGGCGCCGCCCGGCGCCGAGGCCTCCGACCGGGGGAGGATGCCCCTGCGGCGGGAGGCTATAGTCCGCCCGCGTGCCGCCCGAACAAGTATCGAAGATGGCCGAGACGATGCCGCCGGGGCCCGTTGCCGCCCCGCTCCCGGCCCCGGCTGCGGTTTCGGCCTGTCTGGTCGTCATGTACGGACCCGACATCGGGCGACGCGTGGCCCTCGAGCGCGCGACCTTCACCATCGGACGCTCGTCGCAGAGCGACTTGTGCATCGACCAGGAGAGCGTCAGTCGGACCCATGCGCGCATCGTGTACCGCGACGGCGCGCACTGCATCGAGGACCTCGGGTCGACCAACGGCACCCACGTGAACGACGTCGCGGTCACCGCCCTTCTCGCCCTCGCGCATGGCATGCAGATCAAGGTGGGCAGCTCGATCCTCAAGTTCATCTCGGGAGACCACCTGGAGACGAGCTATCACGAGGAGATCTACCGTCTGATGACCACGGACGCGCTCACCCAGACCTGGAATCGCCGCTATCTCAACGAGGCGCTCGAACGCGAACTCAACCGGTCCGCGCGCTACGACCGCCCCCTCTCCCTGATCACCTTCGATATCGATCACTTCAAGAAGGTCAACGACGCCTACGGTCACGTGGCCGGAGATGCCGTCCTGCGGCAGCTGGCCGGCGCCATCAAATCCAAACTGCGCCAGCAGGACGTCCTCGCCCGGACCGGGGGAGAGGAGTTCTGCATCCTCCTGCCCGAGGTGCCGCTCGAATCGGCCCGGGTGATCGCGGAGAAGATCCGGGGCATTGCCGAACGGACCCTGACCCGGCACGACGACCAGGAGATCCGCTGCACCATCAGCGTGGGAGTCGCGGCATTCGACGCCGCGATTGGCACCGTGGATCTCCTCTACCAGGCCGCGGACGCGCGCCTGTACGAAGCGAAGAACGGCGGTCGAAACCGCTGCAGCGGCTAGCAGGGTGCTTCAGCACCCTGCGTATCCCGGCGAAGGCCGGGATCCACTTCCAGCTATTTCACCAGGCCCACGCTGGCGGCGAGGGCCTGCGAGATGTCGGCATGCAGGTCGGCCACGTCCTCGATGCCCACGGAGATCCGCACCAGGCCCTCGGTGATGCCCAGGCGCGCGCGGGTCTCGGGCGGCACTTCGCGATGCGAAGAGCTCGCGGAATGCGACACCCCGGTCGCGACATCGCCGAGGCTGGTGAGGCGAACGCACAGTTTCAAGGCGTTCATGAAGCGAAACGCCGCCGCCCGGGTGTTGTCCTTCAGTTCGATGGAGACGAGCGCCCCCGCGTGAGGCTGCCTCAGGACGCGGTCGAGAAGGCCCGAGGCCGCGGCCTCGGACCGGGCGGGATAGTGGACCCGCGCGAGCCGCGCGTCTTCCCGGAGAAGGCCCGCGAGTTGACGGGCGTTGTCGCACTGCCTCTCGAGTCGCAGGCCGAGGGTCTTGATCCCGCGCAGCAGATGGTGCGCCTCCCACACGCTCAGCACGCCGCCCACGAGCTTCATCACCTTCGCCAGGGCCTTGAGGTCCTGCGCGCGCCGGGCCACCACCACCCCGCCCATCGAGTCGCCATGGCCGCTCAGGTACTTGGTGGCGCTGTGGACGACGAAGTCCGCGCCGAGGGTCAGGGGCTGGCACAGGAAGGGCGACGCGAAGGTGTTGTCCACCACGAGCCGCGCCCCCGCTTCCTTCGCGATGAGCGCGCACCCGTGGAGGTCGCACACCTTGAGCAGCGGGTTCGAGAGGGTCTCGGCGATCAGGGCCTTCGGCTTCGCGCCGAGCGTCTTCTCGCGCACGTCGTCGAGATCGCAGAAGTCCGCGGTCACGGTCTGGACTCCGGCGGCCGCAAAGACGTGATCGAGCAGCCCGAGGGTCGCGCCGTACAGGTCCTGTGAGGCGAGAACGGTGGAGCCGGGGGTGAGGTCGCAGGCGAAGAGGGCGGCATGCATCGCGGCCATGCCCGAGGCATAGGCGCACGCTCCTTCGCCGTCCTCGAGGATCGACATCGCCTCTTCGAAGGCCGCGACCGTGGGGTTGCCGTGCCGCGTGTAGACGTAGTCCCCGCCCTGCCCGCTGAAGACCTTGTCCACATCCTCCATCGAGTCGTAGGTGAACGCGGCCGTCGCGTAGATCGGGGTCGCCACCGGCCGCCCCAGGGGTGCTTGTCGCCCTTCGCCCGCGTGCACCATGCGCGTCCAGAGTCCGGTTGATGTCATGTGTCCTCCGAGCGCTTGCTCGCGCGTGGTCAGGCTATCGACGCTCCGGAACCGGTGTCAAGGCAGGCCGCCGCGGCCACGAGTTGACCGAGGGCGATGCCTCCGTCGTTCGGGGGGACGCGCTGATGCCAGTAGGGCGTGATGCCGCTTGCCTTCAGTCGCTCGATCGTTCCCTCCGCGAGGATGAGGTTCTGGAAGCACCCCCCGGTCAGGCATACCCGCGGAAGCCCCTCGCGCTTCGCTACGGTCACGATCATCTCGGTCAGGGTGTTGTGGAAACGTCGCGCCATGCGGGAGACGGGCAGGCCGGAACTCCGATCGCCTTCGAGCGCCGTGATCATGGGCGCCCAGTCCAGGGCCTCGCCCTCGAAGCCGAACGGGTAGTGGGTGTCGTCATCGACGTCCAGGGCCGCGAACTCCAGTTCCATCGCCGCCTGTCCTTCGAACGCGGAGCGCTGGCGCAGGCCGATGAGGGCGGCCACGCCATCGAACAGCCGCCCCGCACTCGACGTGCGCGCCACTCCCGCGCCGCTCTTGAACATGCCGCGCAGCCCCGCCAGTTCCGAAGGCTCGAAGCCGAGCCGCGCGCCGAGGTCTGGCCGTGCGAACACCGCGTCGCCTTCCAGCTCGTACACGAGTCCGAGCGCGCTGCGTCGCGGCTCGCGCGCGGCCGAATCGCCGCCGGCAAGGGGGAAGGTTCTCAAGTGTGCCACGCGGCGAAACGCTCCATCGCGCGCGCGCAGGAACTCGCCGCCCCATATGGTTCCGTCCGTCCCGAGGCCCGTTCCGTCCCACGCCACTCCGAGCACTTCGCCGTCGAGTTCGTTATCCGCCATGCACGCGAAGACATGGGCCGCGTGGTGCTGCACGCCCACCTGCCGGCCCGGGAGCGTTTCGGCGAACTGCGTGGAGGCGTAGTCGGGGTGAAGGTCGTGAGCGATGATCGTGGGCGTGAAGCCGTAGAGGCCGGGAAGCCGCGCCACCACATCGTGGAACCCGGCGAGGGCCTGCGGCGTCTCCAGGTCGCCGAGGTGGTGGGAGAGCATGAGCTGACCATCCACCGAGAAGCCGATGGTGTTCTTGAGATGCGCGCCCACCGCGAGGATGGACTCGCGCGTCTCGGCCGAGGCGAGGGGCAGGGGGGCATAGCCGCGGGCCCGGCGCAGGAGCATGGGGCGGCCGGCCACCACGCGGGCGATGGAGTCGTCCGCGTACCGTGCGATGGGTCGATCGTGGACCAGGAAGAGATCGGCCAGGCCCGCCAGCCGTTCGAGGGCGTCGTGTTCGTCGGTGACGATGGGTTCGTCGGTCAGGTTGCCGCTCGTCGCCACCACGGGGAAGTCGAGGCCTCGCATCAGAAGGTGGTGAAGGGGCGCGTAGGGAAGCATCACTCCGAGATACGGGTTTCCCGGCGCGACCCTCGGAGAAACTGCCCGGCCGCGCCGGCGCAGGAGGACGATCGGCGCCTCGGGCGAGGTGAGGAGCTGTTCTTCCTGAGGGCTCAGGTCGCAGGCCGCGCGCACCGCGGCGAGGTCGGGGAACATCAGCGCGAAGGGTTTCTCCTCGCGGCGCTTCCGTTGCCGCAGCGCCTCCACCGCCGCGTCGTTCCGGGCGTCGCACATCAGGTGGAAGCCGCCGATGCCCTTCACCGCGAGGATCCGTCCGCTGCGGATCGCCTCGAGCCCCGCGGCCAGCGCCTCCGTTCGCGCCCCGACCATGGCGCCCGAGGGATCCCACAATTCGAGCCGCGGTCCACAAGCCGGGCACGCATTCGGTTGCGCATGGAACCGGCGATCGCGCGGATCGCGGTATTCGACCTGACACGCTGTGCACATGATGAAGCGCGCCATGGTCGTGCGCGCGCGGTCGTAGGGCAGGGATTCGACGATGGTGAAGCGCGGACCGCAGTTGGTGCAGTTGATGAACGGATAGCCGAACCGCCGGTCTTCCGGATCGGACATCTCGCGAAGGCAGTCGGCGCACACCGCGATGTCGGGAAGGACGAGGGTGGTGGCGGCGCCGCCCGTGTGCGTCTCCCTGACCTCGAACGAGGTGTAACCCGCGGGGTCGAGGTGACGCGTCTCCAGGCCTTGAATGATGGCGCGCGGGGGTTTCTCCTGGAGCAGGGCGGGAACGAAGCGCGCGACCGTCTCCGCCGCACCCTCGATATCGATCTCGACACCGAAGGGCGAATTGACCACCCAGCCGCAAAGGCCGATTTCCGTGGCGATGCGGTACACGGCAGGCCGGAAGCCGACGCCCTGTACGGCGCCCCGCACGTAGACCCGCAGTCTCCTGGTGCTCATGACCCGAAGGCCAGCGTACAACACCAATGCCCGGCCGGCCCGCCCCCTCATGCCTCATCGATAGTGCAAACGCACCGCCCGATAGTGCATTTGTTTTCTGGACTGACCGGGGTCATGTACCTACGCTGCAAACTGGTTCCCTGTATTCGAACAGGCAGACGAGGCCTACAGGCGGGCGGGATGCGGTCCTCAGGTCGAGGGAGGAAGCGTCATGGCTCAGCAACCCCGCACGGTCTGGCAGGACATGCAGATTCGCGGCTACAGCCGCCGCGACTTCAACAAGCTCTGCGCCCTGATGGCGGCGGCGGCCGGGCTCGAGTCCACGGCGCTCCCGCAGCTCGCGTGGGCTCTCGAGCACAAGCCGAGGCCTCCGGTGCTCTGGTTCCACTTCCAGGAATGCACGTGCTGCTCGGAGTCCTTCATCCGGGCGAGCCATCCGCTGGTCGCGGACATCCTGCTCGACAACATCTCCCTCGACTACACGAACACCCTGCAGGCCGCGGCCGGGGACCAGGCCGAGGCGGCGGCGAAGATGACCATGGAGAAGTACCCCGGCCAGTACCTGATGCTGGTCGAGGGGTCGGTTCCCGTAGGCGCCGACGGCGTGTACTGCTGTGTCGCCGGACGAACGGCGCTCGACATCGTCAAGGAAGCTGCGGCGGGCGCCAAGGCGCTGGTTGCGTGGGGAAGCTGCGCCAGCAACGGTTGTATCCAGGCCGCCAATCCCAATCCGACAGGGGCGACGCCGCTCCACAAGATCGTCTCGGGCAAGCCGATCATCAAGGTTCCGGGATGTCCGCCTATCGGCGACGTCATGGCCGCGGTGGTGGTTCACCTGCTCGCCTTCGATCGCATCCCGCAGCTCGACGCCCTGGGCCGTCCCAAGGCCTTCTACTCGAAGCGCGTTCATGACACCTGCATCCGGCGCGCGAGTTACGACGCCGGCCTCTTCGTCGAGAGCTGGGACGACGAGGGCGCCCGCCGGGGTTACTGCCTTTACAAGATGGGCTGCCGGGGTCCGATGACCTACAACGCCTGCAGCGTCACCCGGTGGAACGGCGGGACCTCCTACCCGATCCAGTCCGGACACGGCTGCATCGGCTGCAGCGAGGAGAAGTTCTGGGACAACGGCCCCTTCTATCAGCACCTGCCGTCGTTCCCGGGATTCGGCATCGAGTCCACCGCCGACCGGATCGGCATGGTCGCGACCGCGGTCACCGCCGCGGGTGTCGCCGCGCATGCCGTGGCCACGAACGTGCGCAGGCGCAAGGAGATCAAGGCGGGCATCACCGAAGGGACCGAAGGGTCAGGAAAGGCGGGTGCGTAAATGTCCAACCGGATCGTCGTCGACCCCATCACCCGCATCGAGGGCCACCTCCGCATCGAGGCCGAGGTCAAGGACGGGAAGATCGTCGATGCCTTCTCCTCCGGGACCATGGTCCGCGGCTTCGAGCTGATCCTCAAGGGCCGCGACCCGCGGGACGCGTGGGCCTTCACCGAACGCGCCTGCGGGGTGTGCACCACCGTGCACGCGCTCGCTTCCGTGCGCTCGGTCGAAGACGCGCTCGGCATCCAGGTGCCGCCCACCGCGGAACTGGTGCGGAACCTCATGTTCTGCGCGCAGTACCTGCAGGACCACGTGGTGCACTTCTACCACCTGCATGCGCTGGACTGGGTGGACATCGTGAGCGCGCTCAAGGCCGATCCCAAGGCGACCTCGGAACTCGCCCAGAAGATCTCGAAGTGGCCGAAGAGTTCGCCCGGCTACTTCTCCGATTTGAAGGCCCGGCTCACCGGCTTCGTCGAGACCGGCCAGCTCGGCATCTTCGCGAACGCCTACTGGGGCCATCCCGCCTACAAGCTGCCGCCGGAAGTGAATCTCATCGGCGTCGCCCACTACCTCGAAGCCCTCGAGTGGCAGAAGGAGCTGGTCAAGGTCCACGCCATCTTCGGCGGCAAGAACCCGCACCCGAACTACCTGGTGGGCGGCGCGCCGTGCTCCTTCAACATCGACGATGTCAACGGCATCAATGCCGAGCGACTGGCCATGGTCGGAAAGCTCTTCAACGACGCGGCCGACTTCGTCGAGCAGGTGTACCTCGCCGACCTCATGGCCATCGCTCCCTTCTACACGGACTGGGCGGGCATCGGCGGCGGGCTCAAGAACTACATGGCCTACGGCGATCTGCCCACCAACGGCTACGCCGACGTCAAGAGCTTCAAGTTCCCGCGCGGCGTCATCCTCGACCGCGATCTTTCCAAAGTCCACGAGATCGACGGCAAGGACCCGAGCCAGGTGCAGGAATACATCCCGCATTCCTGGTACGAGTACACCGATGGCGACGCGGCGGGCAAGCATCCGTGGGTGGGCGAGACGAAGTTCAACTACACGGGTCCCAAGCCGCCGTATCAGCAGCTCAACGTCGAGGGCAAGTACTCGTGGCTCAAGACGCCGCGCTGGAAGAACCATGCGATGGAGGTGGGCCCCCTCTCCCGATTGCTGGTGGGCTACGCCGCTGGCAGCAAGGAGATCCAGGAAGTCGTGGGCGAGGCGCTCAAGACGCTGAAGGTTCCGGTGGGCGCCCTGTTCTCGACCCT
>DAORUA010000007.1:21897-29444 GCA_035432945.1 Vicinamibacteria bacterium
CCGAGCACCTGGAACGCCTCTCCGCGCGACGCGCAGGGTCAGCGTTCCGCGTACGAGGAAGCCCTCATCGGCACCCCCGTCCACGATGTGAAACAGCCGGTGGAGATCCTGCGCACCATCCATTCCTTCGACCCCTGTCTCGCCTGCGCCGTGCATGTGTACGACGAGCACGGGAAGACGGTGAGCCGGGTGACCGTCCAGTAGGGAGGTTCCTATGCGCGGCAAAACCATGGAGCGTGTGTTCGTCTGGCAGCTTCCCGTCCGGCTCTTCCACTGGATCAACGCCCTTTGCATCGTGGCCCTGGGCGTCACCGGATTTCTCATCGGCCGGCCCCTCGCCTTCGCGAGTTCGGGCGAGCCCTACGCCGGCTACTGGTTCGGGACGGTGCGGTTCATCCACTTCTCGGTGGCCTCCGTATCATTAAAAAAAAAACTGTTCCGGATCTACTGGGGTTTCGTGGGCAACAAGTACGCGACCTGGCGCAACTTCATTCCGCTCCGCGCCGAACAGTGGAGGGAGATCTTCCGGGTGCTGAGGGTCGACATCATGCTGGGAAAGGTGGAGGAGCCGCTCGAATCCACCGGGCACAACGCGCTCGCCGGCCTCGTCTACTTCCTGTCCTTCCTGGTCTTCCTCGCCCAGGTGGCGACCGGCCTCGCTCTCTACTCGGCGATGAGCGAGTTCGGGATGGGCCGTCTGTTCGCGTGGGTGATCCCGCTCTTCGGCAGCGACCTCGCGGTGCGGCAGTGGCACCACCTGCTCATGTGGTTCTTCCCCGCCTTCATCATCACCCACGTCTATCTCGTCTTCTACCACGACTACGTCGAGGGCCGGGGCGGGACCTCGTCCATGGTGGGCGGCTGGAAGTTCATCGAACGCCCGACCGAGCCGGCGTCCTCGGCGGCGAAGGAATAACGCGATGCTGATTCTCGGTATTGGAAACCTTCTCATGGGCGACGAAGGCGTCGGGGTCCATGCGGTCCGCGCCCTCGAGGGCCTGACCATGCCTCCCGGCATCACCGTGCTCGACGGGGGGACGGGCGGCTTCCACCTGCTCGAGCTCTTCGACCGGCACCGGCACATGATCCTCATCGACGCGACCCTCGACGACCGCGCGCCGGGCACGGTGCGGGTGCTGCGTCCGAAGTTCGCCTCCGACTTTCCGCGCTCTCTCTCCGCCCACGATATCGGCCTGCGCGACCTGATCGAGTCGGCGGCGCTGCTCGGCCCCCTGCCCACCATGGACCTGATCACGATCTCCATCGCGAAGATCCAGCCCATGAGCATCGAGATGACGCCCGAGGTGAGGGACGCCATCCCGCAGGTGATTCGGACGGTGGGGGCGCTCGCGCGCGACCGCCTGCTGGCCGATGCTCTCGCGGGCGTCCCCGCAGCGTAAGATCCGGTCCACAGGAGCCCACCGAATGAACAGAAACAGGATGTACCTCGCTTTCGCCCTCGCCGCCGGAGCCTTGGTCCTCCGGACGACCCCGACCTCGGCGCAAACCGGACCGGAGGAGACCCAGAAGTTTCTGAAGACGGTCGAAGCCACGGTCAAGGCCATCGGAGAATCCCGCGCGCAGCTGCAGAAGGCGGTCGGGACCTACAACTCGATCGTCGAGATGGCCGCGCCCGACCTCAAGACCGCCTACCGGGACCTTGGGCGGGACATCTCGGAGAGCGAGAAGAAGGTGGCGGTCGGCCGTCCGAAGGTCGAGGAGATGAACAACGCCTCGAACGCCTATTTCGCCGCCCGGAACGCGAGCGTCCAGGCCATCACCGACCCCGACCTCCGAAAGCGCAGCGAGGAGCGCCTCAACGCCGCCTATGAGCAGTTCCAGAAGATCTCGGCCGCGGGCAAGGACACGCGCCAGCTCTTCGATACCCTCATGACCGACGCGAAGAACCAGTCCACGTTCCTTGGACACGACCTGAACGCGAGCGCCATCGCGAGCCTCAAGCCCGACGCGGCCAAGTTCAACGCCCGCGCCGCCGAGGTCTTCGCGAAGGTCGACGACGTGACCCGGATGTTCGACGAGTACATCGCCTCGTTGAAGCCGTAGCCGGACCGTGCGCCCGCGGGCTTCCGCCCAGGCCCCGGGCGCCCCCTGGTCCTAGAAACGGTAGCCGAAGTTCAGGGTGAACAGCCCCAGAACCCGCGTGTTGTTCGAGAACACGAGTTGCGCCCGGACGTCGGGGCGGACGAACACATGCGGTCCGGCGTCCAGGCGAACACCGCCGCCCATGGTCAGCATGCCGTCGGTGTAGCTCCCGCCCGAGCCGAGGTTGGGCGCCTGCTGCATGGCGGTTCTGAGCGCGGCCATGGCGTCCTCGATGCGGCCGCCGCCCGGCCAAGACTGCGGCATGCGCGACTGGAGATAGCGCACGAGATCCTGGTCGCCATGGCCAATTCCGTCGAGGTCCAGCCCGCGCGACTGGCCGCCGATCAGGCCGCCGCTCACCGCGAAGTAGGGAACTATCGACCGGCTCGCCGGGAGCAGGTTGAGCCGGATTCCGGCATCCGCGCTCCAGGCGCCGGACTGACGGTCGAGGTACGCGCCACCGGCCTCCAGGGTCAGCCGCGGGGTCAGGTCACGGGCGATGGCGCCGCCGACCGCGAAGCCGCTGTTCGATCCTCCCCGAGCGAACCCGAAACGTTCGGCGAAATCTCCGCCGAAGCCGCCCGGGCCCCCGAGGGAACCGACGGAAATGCCTCCGGTGATCGACACCGCGGTGCGGAAGGGCGCGTGGTCCTCCATCTTTGCGTCTTCCGCCCTTGCCGATGGAACCGACAGGACCAACCCACACACCGCGAACGCCAGACCGCAACGACGAATCATCTTCAACCTCCAGGGAAATATTTTCATGCCCAACGTGCTGCAATCTCCGTGCCTTGGAGAGTCTTAAGCGCATCGCTCTGCGCGGGCCGCCCCAGGCACGCCGAAGGGCCTGTCTGTCCTCACGGGAAGAAATCGGCCGCGCCCGTTTGTCCTCAAGGAAGGACGCCGGAGGCCTTGTGGTCAGCAGATCCGCGGCAGCTGCTCGCCCGACAGCATGTCGACGATTCGGCGCGCGCCGATGCGGGTGTGGAGGACGAGGCGCCCGCGCGGCTCTTCACGCACCTGGCCGATGATGGCGGCGGCGCGGCCGAGGGGATGGCGGCGCCACGCTTCGAGGACGGCGTTCGCGTGGGACGGCGCCACGATGGCGAGGCACTTGCCCTCGTTCGCCACGTAGAGCGGATCGAAGCCGAGCAGTTCGCACGCCCCCTGCACGGTCTCGTTGACGGGAATGGAGCGCTCTTCCAGCTCGATGGAGACGCCCGCCGAGGCCGCGATCTCGTTGAGCGCGCTCGCCACCCCGCCCCGGGTCGGGTCGCGCAGCACGTGCAGATGGGTTCCCGCCACGTCGAGGGCCGCGCCCACGAGTTCGTGGAGGGAGGCGGAGTCGCTCACCATCTCCGTCTCGAACTGCAGGCCCTGGCGGACCGACAGGATGGCGATCCCGTGAACCGCGATCTCGCCGCTCACCAGCACCAGGTCGCCGGGCCGCGCCCGCGAGGGTGAGATCTCGATGCCTTCCGGGACCACCCCGATTCCCGCGGTATTGATGAATATCTGATCGCCCTTGCCCCGGTCCACCACCTTGGTGTCGCCGGTGACCACCGTGACTCCCGCCTGCTCCGCGGCCCGCGCCATGGAGGCGACGATCCGCTTCAGATCGGCGATGGGCAGACCCTCTTCGATGATGAAGCCGGCGGACAGGTGCAGCGGCCGCGCCCCGCACATGGCGAGATCGTTCACCGTGCCGTGCACCGCGAGCGAGCCGATGTCCCCGCCGGGGAAGAAGATCGGGTGGATCACGTAGGAGTCGGTGGTGAAGGCCACCCGGCCGGGCGGCAGCGACAGGACCGCGCCGTCGTGGAGGGCCTCGAGTGCCGGGTTGCGGAAGGCGGGGAGGAAAACCGACTCGGTGAGCCTCTGACTCATCCGCCCGCCGCCGCCGTGGGCCACCTGAATGGCGTCGACCGCTCCGGTGGGCGCCGGGCACGACCACTGCGACGGATCGACCGCGGCCGGGCCGGATTTCGGGTCGGTCATGCGGTTCTCCGGTACGCGTGGTACGCGGCGCACGCTCCCTCGGCCGAAACCATGGGCGCGCCCAGCGGATGCTCGGGCGTGCACTGGCTCCCGAAGGCCGGGCACTGCGACGGCCGTTTGTGGCCGAGCAGGATCTCGCCCGCGATGCACTCCTTGGGCTCCACCGTCCGGATGCGGCTGCTGTCGAATCGCCGCGCGGCATCGAAGGCCTTGAACTCGTCCCGCAACTCCAGGCCGGACAGCGGAATCACGCCGATGCCGCGCCAGGCGCGGTCGCAGGTCTTGAACATGCGCCGGACCAGCGCGCGCGCCGCGGGATTCCCGGTGGCATGCGCCGAACGCTTGTAGGCGTTTCCGACCTTCGCCTCGCCCTTCTCGAGCGCCTCCACGCACATCAGTATCCCGGTCATGAGGTCCACCGGCTCGAAGCCTGTGACCACGATGGGCACGTGGTACTTCCGGGCCAGGGGCTCGTAATCCCCGGTGCCCTCCACGGTGCAGACGTGGCCGGCGGCGAGGAATCCCTGGATCCGGCAGTCGGGCGCGCCCAGGATGGCGTCGATCGCGGGCGGGACCAGGACGTGCGAGCAGAGGATGGTGAAGTTCAAGAGCCCGAGCTCGTGGGCCTGCCAGACCGCCATGGCGTTGGCGGGGGCGGTGGTCTCGAAACCCACCGCGAAGAAGACCACCTGACGCATCGGGTTCTCTTCCGCGAGCTTCACCGCGTCGAGCGGGCTGTAGACCACGCGCACGTCGCCGCCCTCGGCCTTCACCTGGAGCAGGCTTTTCGAGGAGCCGGGCACGCGGAGCATGTCTCCGAACGAGGTGAAGATCACTTCGCGCCGCGCCGCGATCTCCACCGCCTGGTCGATCAGCTCCAGCGGGGTCACGCATACCGGGCATCCCGGGCCATGAACGAGGGTGAGCTGGTCGGGCAGGAGCTGGTCGAGCCCGAACTTCAGGATGGAGTGGGTCTGGCCGCCGCAGATCTCCATGAGCGTCCACGGCCGGGTCTGGACCGAAGCGATGGCGGCGGCCGCGCGCCGCACCGCCTCGCCGTCGCGGTACTCGTCAACGAACCGCATCGTCGAGGTCGCCCATCTGCCGCAGGATCTCGAAAGTCTTCGCGGCTTCCTCTTCGTCAATCTGGCTGATGGCGAAGCCCGCGTGCACGATCACGTATTCGCCGACCTGGATCTCGGGGAGGAAGGAGAGGCAGACCTCCTTCTGGATCCCGCCGAACTGGACGCGGCCCATCTGCATGCCCACCTCGTGGCGGGTGATGGCCACGACCTTGCCGGGAACCCCGAGGCACATGCGGCCCTTCGCGCTCCCTCAGGACTCCGTGTGAACGCGGCGCTGGAGCCAGGACACCCAGTCGTCCATGCCGTCGCCTTCCCGCGCGGACAGCTCGAAGACGGGTGCCTTGGGATTCAGGCCCGCGATGAGGCGCCGCGCCTCGACGATGTCGAAATCGACGTGGGGCAGGAGGTCCATCTTGGAGATCACGATGGCGGTGGCGTTGCGGAAAGCGAGCGGGTACTTGGCCGGCTTGTCGTGGCCCTCGGCCACGCTCACGATAGTGACCCGTTCGTGCTCGCCGAGCTTGAACTCGGTCGGGCAGATGAGATTGCCCACGTTTTCGATGAAGAGCAGGCCGCGTTCGGGCACGTCGAGATGGCTGAGCGCGTGCTGCACCTGCTGCGCGTCGAGATGGCAGGAGCGGCCGGTCTCGATCTGGAACACGGAAACCCCGGTGCGCGCGATGCGCTGGGAATCGAGGTCGGTGGCCTGATCGCCCTCAATGACCGCGCAGCCGACCTGGCGGGCGCGCAGCGCGGTGAGGGTCTTCTCGAGGAGCGTGGTCTTGCCCGCGCCCGGGGAACTGATGAAGTTGAAGGCGCGGGTGTGCCTCCGGTTGAAGAGCCCGCGATTCAGGGCGGCGTGGCGGTCGTTCTCGGCGAGGAGGGCGTGTTCGATTTCGATGACCGTGCGCGGGCCGGGCGCCTTCGCCTTCGCGTGGCCGCGTGCGTGATCGTGCCCGTGAACGTGCCCGTGAGCGTCCGCGTGCGCGTGGTCGTGGGCCGAAACCGGGCTTCCGCATCCGCAGGTGCCGCACATCGGTCTATACCTCCAGCGCTCTGAGCCGCATCTCCCGCCCGCCTTCGATTCCGATCGGCCAGGCGCCGCAGGAGGGGCAGGCGCTCATGAAGTCGCGCACCTCGCTGTCCGCGCCGCACCCGCCGCAGTGGCCGCGGGCGGGTTCGATCTCGACTTCCAGGCGCGCGCCCTCGAGCAGGGTTCCGCGCGCGACTGCGGGGAAGCAGAACATCAGGGCGTCCATCTCGACTCCGGCGAGCGCGCCGAGCACCACGTCGACCTTCGCGATGTGGGTGACGCCATGGCGGGTCGCCTCGTCGACGGCGGCCTTCACCAGGGAGCAGGCGATGGAAAGCTCGTGCATATCGCTACCGGTACAGGTTTAGGTCCACCCCGGGGGAGGGTCAATGGTTCCTATGCACCATAGGCCGCGGCGCGCCCAGGATCCGCGAGGCTCGGGGCGTGGGCCGGGCATACACTCGTCGGCATGAAAGTCCGTTTCTGGGGAACCCGGGGATCCATCGCCACTCCCGGCCGCGGCACCACCCACTTCGGGGGCAACACCTCGTGCGTCGAGATGACCACGGACGGCGGCGATCGCCTGATCTTCGACTGCGGGACGGGAGCGCGCGGCCTGGCCGCCAAGCTCACCGCCGAGGCGCGGGGCGGCCCGATCCACGCGAACATTCTCGTCGGGCATACCCACTGGGATCACATCCAGGGCTTCCCGTTCTTCAGCCCGGCCTTTGTCGCCGGCAACTCGGCGGCGATCTACGGCCCGGAGGGTAGCCGCGGCTCCCTTCACGACGTGCTCTCCGGGCAGATGGAATTCACCTACTTTCCGGTGGAGTTGGGCCAGCTCCCGGCCGCGATCACCTACCACGACCTGACCGAGGGCATCCACCGGATCGGCAGCGCGAGGGTCGCGACCCAGTTCCTGAATCACCCCGCCCTGACCCTGGGCTATCGCATCGAGGCCGACGGGGTCGCGGTCGTCTACCTGGTGGACCATGAGCCCTTCTCGGACGAGCTCTGGCGCGCCGACTCCGAACCCGGCCGCCTCGACTCCATCCTCCACGAAGGGGATCGTCGTCACGCGAAGTTCATGGAGGGGGCCGATCTCGTCATCCACGACGCCCAGTACACCCCCGAGGAATACGGTCCCAAGAAGACCTGGGGACACAGCACCTACGGGTACGCGGTGCGGGTGGCCGCGGCCGCCGACGTCCGGCAACTGGCCCTCACCCATCACGATCCGGGCCACGACGACCACTTCGTCGCCGACATGGAACGCAAGGCCCGCGTCCTGGCCCTCCAGTGCGGAACGGGGATGGACGCCTTCTGCG
>DAORUA010000008.1:0-29350 GCA_035432945.1 Vicinamibacteria bacterium
CGCTGCGCGAGACGCTGCGCCAGGTGAAGCTCGACATCGCCCAGGCCAACCGCGAGCTGCAGGAGGCGCGCGCCAGCTGGGGAATCGGGGTCAACGGTTTCGGCATCGGCGTCCTGTACGTGGTCGCCAGGGTGGCCCTCGATGAGCGCCCGCTGAACCGGGGCCTGATCGTCGAAGCCGTCGTCCTCTCCGTGATCGTGGGTGTCGTCCTGGAACTCGTGAACACCCTGTTCCTCGCGAAGCGGCAGACCATCTCACGCCTGACCGAACAGATAGCGCGGGCCGTCGCCGAGCAGAAGGAGCTCGAGCGCAAGATCAGGGAAAGCTCGAGACGCTGACGGAGCGTCTCCTCGCCTATTTCTTTCGCGGCTCGAGCGCTCCGCGCAGCTTGTCGGCGAGCGACCCGAAGCTCTGCGCCTGCGCCGCTCCTGAACGCGCCGCGTAGTCGCTCACTTCGGCGGCTTCGGCGCGGTCGGCGATGGCCTTCACGCTGAGACGGATGCGGCGCCGGGCGGCGTCGGCTTCGAGCACGATGACGTCGATGTCGGAGCCGAGCGGAAGCGCTTTCACGAGGTCCACCCCGTGGGCCAGGCCGGTTTCGGTGGAAGGCAGGAGACCGGTGATGCCGGGGGCCAGGAAAACGAACACGCCCATCCGATCGTGACGCTCCACCTTGCCGGTGAGTCGCGCGCCCGGCTCGATCGACGACCTCGAAGGCTTCGCGGCGCCCGCCCGCGACGACCCTTCGGCCACCAGGGCCACGCCGATCCGCTTCGCGGCGGGATCGAGGCTCAGGATCTCGAAGGCTCCCGTCATGCCCACCGCGACGGACTTCGACCAGCCGCCCGCCTTCCCGGTGGGAGGGAAGGTCGAGGCGTGCGCCAGCCCTTCGATGCCGGCCTCGAGTTCGACGAACGCCCCGAACTCGGCGATGCGGGTGATGCGGCCGGTGAGCACCTGCCCGACCGCATAGTTCGCCGCGGCTGTCGACCACGGATCGGCGGTCAGCTGCTTCAGGCCGAGGGCGATCTTGCCCTCCTCGACCCGAAGCACCTTCACCGTGATCTCTTCGCCCGGTTTCACCACCTGCGAGGGGTCCGAGCGGGACCAGCCCATCTCGGACGCGTGGAGCAGGCCCTGCACGCCGCCGCCCAGGTCGACGAAGGCGCCGAAGTCGCGCACCGAGACCACGCGCCCGGTCACCACCGCGTCGGGCACGATGCTCTGCCGCACTTCGGCCGCACGGGCCTGCTGCTCCTCGTCAAGCAGGCGGCGGCGGGAGACCACGAACTTCTGGCCGCCCTCCTTGTATTCGACGATCTTGAACGTGTAGACGCGGCCGACATGAACCAGGGGGTCGGTCTCACGGAGATCGTCGATCTGCGACTGCGGGCAGAAGGCCCGCTGGCCGGCGACGCTCACGTCGTATCCCGCCTTCACCATCTTCTCGACCTTGCCCTCCACGGGAAGGCCGGCGCGAAACGCGTCTTCGAGCTGCTGGGCCGAAGCAGCGCCGCGCTGGAGCCTCCGCGAGAGGGTGAGCCCTCCGGTGGTCGAGACCACGGTGGCGTGGAGGCGATCACCCACCTTCGCCTCCAGCACGCCGTCCTTGTTCTTGAGCTCGGCGAGAGCGATGGTGGCCTCGCTCTTGGCCCCCACGTCGACGAGCGCCACGTCCGCGCCGATGGCGACGATCGTTCCCTCGACGGCCTGGCCGTTGGCCAGGCGCTTGATCTTGTTCGCCGCGTAGGACGCTTCGAACAGGGTCGCAAAGTCCTCCCCGGCAGGAACCTCGGCGACCGTCTCGTTCTCACTCACAGTTCATTCCTCAAAAGCCTAGCCTACCCGTTCACCCCGGGTTTCCCTCTTCCGCGGGTCTATGCTCGGACCGTGGCTAAATCACCCTGTCCCATTTCAAAGACGCAGTTTCTCGAGAAGGCCGAGGCGGTCAAGATCACCATCAACGGCCAGGAGGTCGTCGCGGACCGCCGCGAGTTCAGCACCGGGTCGTTCGGCTGGTACCACAACGGCAAGGTCACGATCACGGTGGACGGCAAGCCGTTGAGCGTGCAGATCGGACTCAACCTGACCGTGGTGGGCAGCAAAGAGGCCGATCGCTGAGTGCCCGCGGAGCGCTCGCTTCAACGCGGCTTCGCGTCGTAACCCTCGCGATGACGCACGATCACGTCGCGGCGCGCGATTTCCACCTTGAGCCTTCGATGCTCGATCTTCGTTGAAGGCGCGGGGGCGAAGCCGATCACGTAGAGCGCGGAGATGTCGTCGACGATCCGTTTGAGTTGGGTGACGACATCGGGAGACGTCCCGTCGATGACGAACCCCCCGGAACCCTGCGCGAGGGTCTCGATGGTTCGTTGCGCATCGCGGGCCAGGTCCTTGTAGGTCCCGCTCCCGGAGCCGAATGTGGCCAGGCGTGAGGCGTAGGAGACTCCGTACAAAGCGATCTCGGAGTCCTGCAGGGCCCGCAGCGCGTCGAGGCGGCTCCGGCGGCTGGTCGAATCGTCGCCGTCGGTGAAAATGACCATCACCCTCCGGCCGCGCTGCTGCGAGATCATCCCGGCCCCGTCGATCACCGCGTCGAAGATCCGCGTTCCCGCGCCGCCTTTGAGCCGGATCATCTCGTCGAGAACCGGCTTCGCGCTCTGCGCGTCGAAGCCGCGGTCCCAGGCCTCCCGATCGAAGGCCAGGATGCGGCCGCGGGCGAACGAGGGAACCGCCCGGGCGAAGTCCACGATCACGTCGCGGGCGCGCATCAGATCCGCGCGCATGCTGCTGCTCGTGTCGAGGAGGAGCACCAGCTCGACCGGAGCGCGGTCCGAATCGGCCGCGTCCTGGGTGCGGAGAAACGTCTCGATCTTCCGGGCCTTTCCGCCCTCGCGGATCTCGAAGTCCTCCACCCGGAGATCGCGGACCGGAGCGCCGTCCTTGCCGGTCACGCTGACCACGACCTGAACGAGCTCGACACCCACCGGAAACACCAGCTCCTGGACGGGAGCCTGGGCGAGGGCCAGCAACAACGCGGCGGGCAGCATGAGAACCAGGCGCCTCAGGGATTCAGCAGGACCGCCATGGCGGCGAAGGGCGCGATGCGGCCATCGGTCATGGCCGTGTACATCACCTGGAGCCGGGAGTCGCCGGTCGGGGTCAGCATCACGAAGTCGTCGAGATACCCGGCTTCGGTCGCGGTGAGTTCCCGGCCCGAGGGCCAGACGAAGCGCACGTTGCGCGCGAGGGCGAGGGGCTCCCAGTCCTCGAACTCGACCACGGCCGGATCGCCGGTGGCCGCGGCGTCGGCGTAGGCCACGCGCTTCGGGCCCAGCCAGGGCAAACGCGAGCCCGGGAGGACACCGGTCATCTCCGTCGGGTTGCCGAAGTACATCTTGTACCGCCCAGGGGCCACATGAACCGGCAGGGGCGCCTGGATGTTCTCGAAGAGCTTCGGGCAACCGTTGGACGCGTACTGCACCGCCCAGCGGGCGCCGTCCCACAGCGCGTACGCGGTGGTGCGCGAGGCGCGCGAACAGGCGGTAGCGCCGCTCACCGTGATCACCATGAACGTGCCGGGCGTCTCGTGGAAACGCCAGTCGTCGAGGAGGGGGTAACCGATCTTGAACTGACGCGCGTCGGTGAAGCCGGGGTTGCCGCCCGGATCGCTCGCGATCGCGACATCCAGGCTCGGCGCGCACGGCCCGCCTGCCGCGTAGTCGGCGGTGGTGGCGCACACCGTGGATGAACCCCGGTTGAAATCGCGCCCCATCCAGCCGTCCTGGGAGTCGATGTGCATGATGCGCGTGCGTCCGTCGGCTCCGAGCGCTTCGAAGAAGAGCCGGACCCGGCCGCTCGCGAGCGGCACGGCCTGGCCCGTAGCCACGTCCGCCACCAGGGTCGCGTCGGGGTCGGGCGAGATGAGGCCGCTCTGGCCGGCGAGACTCGTGAAGCGCAGGACGCTGGACGGGTCGCTCGACGCGACCTCGTCGCTCACGCCCACCGCGAGTCCCTTCGTCGACTGAGTCATGGGTCCGTAGTAGATCTGCACGCGGCCCGCCACCTCGGCGGGTGCTTCGGGTCCGAAGCGGGTGGCGTGAATCTTGACGTTGCCGTCCGGGACGATCCGGGCAGCGCTCTCGATCGTCTCGCCGCTCGCCTGGATCTGCCAGACCTCCTCTTCGGTGGCCGCGGCGACCCGGCCGTTCGCGGCCGCGGTCACCGATGACGCACACGACGCGTCCAGGCAGGCGAGCACGTCGACGGTGAACCGGGTCGCCGCGGGGAGACGATCGAAGGACGCGCGGAGGCCGCCCGCCGGCACGTCAACGACGCCGACCTCACGCCCCCCCCGCTCTCGCGCGACGACGCGGTAATGGTGGACGCCGCTTCCGATGCCAGTGAAGGCCACCTCGAGGCGCGAGGAGGCGCGATACGCGCGTCCCCCGCGACCGGCCGCGAGGAGCGGCGCTTCGACGCGGAGTCCCGCGTCCCATGGCGCCGCCGTCCCATTCGACCGCCCCTGGGAGGGGGACTGGCCCATGGGTGACGGGGCGAGGCCCGAAACCGCCCCCAGGCCGGCGAAGAATGCGAGAGCGCGGACGGTCATGGGCTTCAGGGTATCAGCCGGGCCAGGGGCTCAGGCCCGGGTCAGGAAGATCGGAAGCCCCATCTTTCTCGCGTAGTTCGGCCGGTAACGGTCCCGGTTATAGAGGGTGGCCACGTCGACCATGCGCGGCCCCAGGGACGGATCCGGGATGGGCACCAGGGTGTAGCAGCCCTCGACCAGGGCGGTCATCAGACCGGCGCGGCCTTCCAGGATGGCATCCATGGCCAGGTTGCCGAATGTTCCGGCGATCATCTTGTCCACGAAGTCGGCCTCGCCGCTCCGCAGATCGTAGGTCAGGTCGCTCACCGTGCATTCCGCGCCGGAACGCCCCGTCACTTCCGTCTCGAGCGCCTCGGCCACGCTCGGCTTGCGTCGGTGCCCGTAGGCGTCCACCGGGAGCAGGTCGGGGTGATAGCCCTCCCAGCGCGCGCCTTCCGAAATGACGAACATGACGTAGTTGCTGGGTGTGTCCTTCTTTTCCTTGATCAGAAGCTCTATGAGCTTGTCCAGGTTGACCGTGAACTCCGGAATGGCGCAGCGCAACGAGGTGACGTAGGCGGTGTAGAGAGCGGTGAACCCCGAATCCCGCCCGAAGACGCGGAAGATCCCCACCCGCTCGTGGGAGGCGACGGTGGTGCGCTGCCTTTGAATGGCCGCGGTCGCCCGCGTGATCGCGGTGGAGAACCCGACGGAGTACTCGGTGCCCTGAACGTCGTTGTCCATGGTCTTTGGAATCGCGATCACCTTCATCCCGAGCTTGGCCAGCCGATGGGCGAAGCTCAGGGTCCCGTCTCCGCCGATCACGATGAGGTTGTCGAGGCGCAGGTGTTCGATGTTCTTGAGGACGTGCGAGCTGACGTCCCACCCGGCGTCGCTCTTCGGGAAGGTTCCGCCGACGAGGAACTCCGGAAGCGATCGCATCTGGGTCGGGCTCACGCGGCTCGAGTGCAGAATGGTGCCGCCGAACCGGTCGATGGTGCGGGTATTGGCGCGGTCGAGAGGCAGCAGGTACTTCTCCCGCGATTCCTCGCTCTCGTAGTCGAGGTGGGTCAGGCCTTCCCAACCCCGGCGGATGCCCAGGACTTCGCAGTCGTTCTCGGTGGCCCGATAGACCACTTCCTTGATGACCGAGTTGAGGCCGGGAACGTCTCCACCGCCGGTAAGAATTCCAATCCGTCGAGCCACGCTCAATGATAGTTCGCTACCCACGAGGGGTTGCTCCGACCGAGCACCTACTTGCGCCTTCGGGTCCCGGACGAAGGCGGACCGGCCGCGCGCACCACGAGGTCGGCGATCGCCTGCTCCGACGACGTGACCTTGCCGTCGAGCCAGGGGCGCCAGGCCGCGTCGAGCGCGCTCCGCAAGGGCTCCTGCCCGCGAGCCCATACGCCGTTCTTCTCCGCGTAGGGCACGTGGCCTGGAACCGCGCGGCGCACGGCCTCCCCGGCGGTGTAGAAGATCATGGCGTGGGTGAGTCCCTCATCGACCGCGACCCGTTTCGCCGCCGCCGCCGACTGCAGCCGGCGCAGCATGGAATCGTCCCACTGGTGCATTGACTCGTGAAAGGCGGTCTCGAGAGCCAGGGATCCCTGCATGTCCGGGGCGACACTCGACATGAGGATGAGCGGGCCGCGCGTCGAGAAAGCGCCGGCCCAGTTCGTATAGGCACAGATGTGCACGGGAAATCCGTTGCGGGGCCAGACCACGCCGTAGGCCCGCGTGATCAGGCTCTGGATCGGCCTCTGATAGCCCTGGAGCAGACGCTCCATGCCCGCCTGAGAACGCTGGTTGGCCGCGAGATGGACAGGCCAGAATGTCCGGCGATAGATGGGAGCCGCGGATTCGAGGGCCGCCCGCGTGCCGGGGTCGATTCGGGTGGTGGGAACAAGGGTGGGCGCGTCGCCGGCGGCGGCCAGGTCGAGCGCGGCCGCGATGAGGGTTTCGTCGAACACCGGGTCCAGGCTGCTCGCCCCCGAGGCGTACCACTCGACCGCGCGCCGCCAGGTCGCCCCTTCCTCGGAGTTCATGTCCTTGAGGCCCCTCTCTTCGTCCGGCCCCGCGGTGGCGACCGCGGCGCGCGCGGTATCGGGAGCGTTCGAGTGCGCGCGGCCCAGGACGTAGAGGAACTGGTGGAGATTGAGCCAGAAGGCGTTGGGGGTGAAGCGGAAGGGCGCCGCCTGCTGGAACATCTGAGCGGGGGCCGCCCCCGGCGTGAGGGCGAGGGTCAGGGCGATCGCCGAGGTCCGGAGCAGAGTGCGACAAGTCATCTCGTGGAGAGATTACTGCGCTACCGCGCGAACTCGTCGCGCGGGAAGAGATCGAGATTCGGGGCGAGCGGATTCCAGGGCCTGCGGCCATCGCGCGAAAGCACAATGCTGTCCCTGAAGACGAGCTTCTCGATCACCCGCGGTTCCAGGTAGCGGGCGATCTCCGGGTCATCGAATCGCGCGATCCAGGCATTCGGGTCCCGAGGAAGGGGATCGTTGGAGCCGACGAGCAGGGCGGTCCCGCGAAAGAGCATGACGTTCCGGAAGACCATGCGGAAGGTGTCGGTCACCCGGCGCGTGGGCGTCCACGCGCACATGATCCCGCCCGGCTTGAGGCGGCTCGCCGCCAGCTCGTAGAACTCGCGCGAATAAAGGAGGCCGCTTCCGGAGTTGTACGGGAAGAGCGGATCGGTTTCGATCACGTCGTAAAGGACCGGAGAGGCGGCGAGGGCGCGGCGCCCATCCTCGATGCGAACCTCAACCCGCGGGTCAGCGAGGAACCGGCTCAGTTGCGGGAGCGTCCCCCGATCCGCGACCCGGCGCAGCAGGGGGAGCTGGCCGGCCCGCAACTCGAAGACGGTGATGTTTCGCGTTTCCCGGCGAACGCCCGCCGCCCAGGCGGTGTCGCCGGACCCCAGGCCGATGATGGCCACGTCCACCGGATTCGGATGCACGATGACGGGCATGAGACCGAGCGCGGTATGCGCCCCGAAAGGAAGAGAGCTGTGGCTCCAGCCGTTGTTGAGCAGGCGCCAGCCGCCGCCATCCATGGGCAGCAACGCGGCGACGCCCGTCGCGTCCTCGTCCACGAGGTCCGTCGGCTTCGCTTCGCCGTGCAGCCGCGACCACAGGAGAGACTGACTCGGCAGGGCGAACCACAGGCCGATGAGAACGGCGGCCGGGACCCTGAACCCGGACGAGCGGCTGGCCCCGATCGCCGCGAAGACCATCCCCACCACGATGAGCAGGCGCAGGACTCCCGAGGACCCGGCCCGATCGAGCAGAACCAGTCCGGTGACGAGACTTCCCACGATGCAGCCCAGGATGTTGGCGCTTTGAAGAACACCGACCTTCCGGCCGCTGGTGCGGACATCGTCCTGCACCGCCCGCTGCAGCAGGGCGAAGGAAACGCCCATCAGGACGGTAGGCACCCCGAAGAGGAACACCGGGACTCCAAGGTAGAGCCGAAGCGCTTCGATCACGTTCCACCCCGGACCTGCGGGATGCAGGCCGGAGGACCGGGCCCAGTAGGCGACGTACCAGCCGTAACCGGGCGTTTCCGGGGACAGATGCGAGACGGTCGCGACCGCGGCCGCGGCATACCCGACGATCCCGACCTGGCACATCAGAAAGGCCCGCAGCGGCCGGGTCACTCCCAGCGCGAAACGGCCGCCCGCGAGGCTCCCCGCTCCCAGTCCGAACAGATACAGGGCGAGCACGGTGCCGAAGGTGAATGGGCTCGACTTGACGGCGAGGTCCGTGAGACGAAACCAGACCACTTCGAGCGCCATCGCGACCGCGCCCGTGGCCGCGTACAGGGCGATCCAGACCCGGAAGGGCGCCGGCGCTTCCGCGGTTGGAACCGGCATGGCGCTCGCGTGCGGCTCCGCGGGGAGAGCGTCCTCGCCCGGCTCCAGCCGGGCCACCATGAACGCCAGGAGCGTCGCCGCCACGTTCGCACCCGCCGCGCACCACAAGGCGCCGCGCAATCCCACCGCCGGCACCAGCACCCAGGGAGTCAGCAGCGAGCCCAGGGCCGCCCCGAGGACGTTGGCGCCGTAGAGGAGGCCGATGGTCTCGGACACGGCCCCAAAGCGCCCGACCGCGGCGCGCACCAGCAGCGGCAGGGACATGCCCATGAGAAGGGTGGGCAGGATCAGGGTGGCGAAATGAAGGAGGGCCCCGGCCCAGACCGAGGCGTAGAGCCACGAGAAGCGCACATACATCAGGTCATAGAGGAGCCACAGGCTCGAGGCGCCGAACCCGGCGATTCCAAGTTCGACCGCGCCGAACAGACGAAGCGACTGGTGGCGGGAAACTCGCGCGCTGATGACGCCGCCCACTTCGGCGCCGATGCCCAGGCCGGCCATGAACACGGCGACGATCATGGCGACGGACTGCGCGCCCACGCCGGTGTGCAGCACCAGGACGCGCTGCCAGATGACCTGATAGACGAGCGCGGCCCCTCCGCTCAGCGCGAAGGCGAGCATGGCCGCCCCCAGGACGAGCGGTGCGGACACGCTCCGGGTCGTCACCGGAGTCGATGTCACCGGGAAGACCGCGCCCGACGCAGGTGACTATTCTGGCCGAGCCCTGGGCGCATGGGCGCGGAGTGTACCCCACTGATAACGAGCCGATTCAACCACCCGCCGGACGGCCTCGCTCGACGCCGAGGCGTCATGCTCATCCTCGATGAGCGAGGTGTGGGTCGCGTTCGGCAGGACCTGGTGGAGACTGTTCGTGGACAAAGCCGCCATCTCGGCCTGCAAGGGGAGCCAGCCCTCCTGGGCGCCCCGGGCCGCGGTGACCACGATGAGGGGCAGGTCGCCGAGGCTCCGCACCGAACCTGCCTGGGCCAGGGCGATCGGCAACTGCGCGAACTCATCGCGGAGACTGCGGGAGCTGCGAGCGGAAGAGGAATAGACGCGCCTCACCTCCCGGGCCTCCGGCGGCAGGCCGGAGGAATCCGCAAGAGAGACGAGTCGAGCGGCGCCGACGCGGGCGAGCGACGGGAACAGGGCCGAGACGCGTCGAAAGATCCGGTAGAACGCGGGGAAGGACGGCAGGCGGGTCAGGGCTTCCGACGGCTGTGGGTCCAGGAGGACGACGCCTGCGACTTCCGACGGGTAGCGGCCCGCGAAGATCCGGACGTACTGCGCGCCGGAGGAATGCCCCACGAGGACGAAGGGACCGGGCACATGCGCGAGCAGGGTGTGAAGGTCCGTCGCGACGCCGACTCCATCCCGGGGAGCGGGAGCTGCGTCGCTCCGGCCCCGGCCCGCGCGGTCGTAGACGCACACGCGCGTGTCCCGCGCCACCATCGGCGCGATCCATCCCCAGTACGCCGAGGTCTCGCCCAGGCCCGACTCGAGAATCACGGTGGGGGTGCCGGAACCGCGGCAGGAGAGGTGCATGCGGCGGCCCTCGACGTCGACGAGTGGACCCTTCCCTTCGTACTCCCGTCGATCCATGATGTCCCGAACGGTTTGCCAGGCGCCCCCCAGGGCGCTCAGGGCGTACAGGCCGATCACCGGGTACACGCACCAACGAAGCGCGCGGCTCCGCAGTTGACGGCGCGCGCCCGCCGCCATCGAGACGGCAAGGGCCAGCAGGACCGGCGGCCACACCCATCCGAGCGCGTCGAGCGAATCGCCGCCGGGTGCTGCAACCAGCAGACCAGCGCCTGTGAGCCCCAGGAGCGCGGCGGGCGCCACCGCCCACCGCTGTGGCTGGTCGGTGCGGTGGATCGAGAGAACGGCGAGCAGGGCCCAGCCGGAAGCGAATGCGAGCAGGGCGACGCCGGTGATCACATGTTCCTGCGCTCCCCCGAAGGGACCGAGTACGAGGGAGGCCGCGGCGGCGAAGCCCGTGACGAGTGACAAAACGACGATGGGACCGATCCGTTGTCTGTTCATGGCGTCAGCGCTGCACCGCGTAGGAGAGTTTCACGAAGAACTGGCGCGACACCTTCTCGAAGCGATCCCGGCCGGACAGGACCCGGTCGTCGCCATACCCGACGAACATCACGGACTGCCAGTTCAGCTTGTAGGAGAGCAGGGCCTGTCCGCTGAACGCCCCCTGCTTCGCGGGGGTGGGAAAGGTGTAGAGGCCGGGATCGCGGCGAGTCGACTCGTACTGGGCGGTCAGCCGCACGAACAGGCGCGAGGTCAGGGTGTAGGTGGCCCGCAGGCGCGCCACCCGCGCGGTGAACAGGCGGCTCTCGAGCCCGGTCGCATCGTCGACGTTCAGCCAGCGCTGATCCGCGTTGATGAGCACGTTCAGGTGGTTGGTCGGGTTCAGGGCCGCGCTCACCTTGATCGTCGTGCCCGTCCCGGGCCGCGAGTTCGCGAAGTCGATCTCCTGCCCGCTGACCCCGCCCACCGAGACCACGGAGAGCAGGCGCGACGGGCTGAACTGCGCGAAGTAGCCAACCTGCTTCCGCCCGATCAGCTGGCCGCCGCTCCGGATGTTCTCGTCGATGTAGCGGAACTGCAGGAACCCGTTCCAGCGCGTGTTCATGAAGACGCCCGACTGGACGCTGCGCGAGATCGGATCGCCGCTCCGATCCACCTGCCGGTCCGCGTCCGCGAAGGCGCGCAGCTTCGAGACGAAGCCCGTCGGCCGGAAGGTCCAGCCGGCGCCCGCGGAGGTTTCCCGGTAGCCGACCTGCGGGACGAACCCCGCCTCGGCGCGAAACCCGTCGCCCACGTCCTTGTAGCGCGCGGTCGCATCAAGGCGCGTCGAGCTGTGCGCCCACTGAAGGTGACCTGCGTGCGACCTCATCGACTGGCCCGTCCACTCCCCCGCGAGATCGGGCCGGTTCGGCGTCTTCGTGTCGCTCACCAGCCACTGCCCGGTGACGGCCTCCCGGGCGGTCGGGCGCCACTGGAAGTCGGGGCCCACCACGCGGTTGTGGGAGGAAGTGTCGCGGCCCTCGCGGTCGGTCACGAGCAGGCTCACGAACGACCGGCCGATCTCGCGCTTGGCCCGGGCCACGAGCACGGTGGAAGCGAAGTCCTGCGGGGCGAAGGAAGACCCGGTCGGGCCGGGAAGGATCACGCTGCCCCCGCCGTCATCCTGCACCACCAGGGCGGTGTAACGGATGCCCTTCGCCTTGCCGGTGGCGCGCCCCCCGAAACTCGGGGTGGTGACGGTGCGGGTGTACACGGCTTGAATCGGGGTCTGGAACAGATCGGTTCCCTCCAGGAAGAAGGGGCGCTTCTCGGGGACGAAGAGCGCGAACCGTTCGTTCGCGGAGATCTGGGCCGCGTCCGACTCGACCTGGGAGAAGTCGGGCCGGATGGTGAGATCGAGGGCGGTGTTCGAGTTGGGCGTGTACTTGAGGTCGAGCCCGAAGTTGTGGTCGGTGGGGTCGTTCGCAAGTGACGATCCGGGCCCGCCGGTCGGGCGGCCCGAAGCGGCGGCGCTCACGTAGGGCGCCATCACCAGATGTCCGCCCTGGGGGAGCTGCTGCAGCCCCTCGAGGGTGTTGGCGTGGCAGACGAAACAGTTGTAACCGCGGGGCAGGCGGGCGGAGAAGAACTGGTAGTTGCGGTCGCGCGGATAGTTGCGGTACATGAGGATGGCCCAGGTCTGCGGGTCGGAGTTCTTGTAGCGCAGCGACGAGAAGGGAATTCGCATCTCCAGCGTCCATCCCGTGGCCGTGATCTTCGTGGCCGACTCCCAGAAGAAGTCGGGCGAGGGGTCCTCGCCGGTCGCGTCGTCGATGATGGTGTCGTTCTGGATGTTGCGGGGCGTGACCACGAACAGCTTTCCCGTCCGGCCGCTGTTGCCGGCGTCGAGGATGATCCCCCCGAAGTCGTAGAAGCCGCCGCCGGAATCGTCGCGATCGGAGTAGGGGGCCCGGATCGCCTTCGGATTCGGATCCGCGAACTCGAAGCTCGCGTAGAAGAAGTGGTCGTCGTAGGCGATGCGTCCGACGTTGCCGACCCCGGGCTCGGTGTTGTCGCCGGGGTTGACCTCGTACCAGGTGGTGACGGGCTTGCTGGCCTTCCATCCCTCGTCCGACAGGTCGCCGTCGATCCTGATGGAGCCGGTGGTGCGGGAGATCAGGAGGGTGTCTCCCGAGAGCTTCTCCTGGGCGGTCGAGGCGCGAGGCCCCAGGGCCGCGAACAGCAGGGCAAGTACGGCGCTTCGTGTGGTCGATTTCATGGCATTCCCTCGAATGGTGCCGGCGTCATGCCGATGAAGGAAGTGTCGCAATCGAGCGGGGGGCGGGTATTGGACGAGGCCACTGTTGTCCTTGAACAAAGCGGCTATTGGCCCGCAGAGGCTTGTCTCCAGGGAGACAGGAGCGCGGCGATCGCGACGACTAGCCCGGGATCTCGACCACGATCTTCCCGCGCACCCGGCCCGCCTCGAGATCGAGCAACGCGCCCGGGACCTGATGCAGCGAGATCCGGCGGTCGATGATCGGAGTCACCGCCTTCTGCTCGACGAGGTCCACGACGCGTTGGGTGAAGGAGTGGTGCTCCTTCGAAGCCAGGATGATGAAACGCTGGCGCACGAACGGCGCGAGCAGCAGACCGAGCAACTGCCGTCCGAATCCCGCGGTCCAGTCACCGCCGTTCTCGCCGCCCACGAACACCAGGCGGCCCGTGGGCGTAAGCGCGCGACGAAGCCTCTGCAGCGGCGTGTTGCCGCCGAGATCGAGGATCACGTCGTACCGCTCGGTGATGAAGTCGGTGGTCGTGTAATCGATCGCGCGATCGGCGCCGATGGCGCGAACCGTGTCGAGCTTCGACGCCCTCGCGACGCCGGTGACGTGCGCGCCCCGCGCTTTCGCTATCTGCACGGCGTACGTGCCCACGCCACCCGACGCACCGACCACGAGTACCCGTTCTCCGGCCGAAAGCCTCGCCGCGTCGATCGCCTGCAGCGCCGTTCCGCCCGATACACCGAGCACGGCGGCCTCGGCGAACGACAACGCCTTCGGCTTGCGCACGAGCTTGTCCTCGCGCGCGCGCGCGAATTCGGCGAACGAGCCGCGGCCGATGCCGAGCACGTGGTCGCCGACGCGGAAGCGCACCACCCCCTGGCCGACCTCCACGATGGTCCCCGCGAGATCGAGTCCGGCCACCGGCTCCTTCGGCGCGAAGAATCCAAAGCCCATAAGGCGCATGAGGTACGGGCGTCCGGTCATCAGGTGCCACGTCCCGCGATCGATCCCGGCGGCTTCGACCTTCACGATCACTTCGCCGGGACCGGGACTCGGGGGGGGCGTGGTGGCGACACGGAACACTTCGGTATGGCCGTAACCGGTTTGAAGCAATGCCTGCATCTGCGATCTCCTGCGGGGGGTTCGCCTAGAGGGCGAGGAGCGCGGCGCGGCCGACGGACAGCGCGGCGCCCGCGTAACCGATGGTGGTGAGGGTGAAGCTGCCGCTCATCAGCAGCCCGAACGGGCTTGCCGGGTGCTGGCGAAGGTCGGGCTTCAACGAGAGAAGGATGAAGCCCACCGGGTTCATGAAGGATCCGATGCACATGGCCCAGACGATCAGGGGCGAGGGCGTGACCTGGAAGTGGGTGAAGAGGAGAAAGAACACCATCAGCAGGCCGGTCATCATCAGGTAGTCCAGGTGGGCCTTGAGGAGGTTCGGGTAACTGGCGAACAGGCTCTTCATGAATGCGGAGGTACGGACACCCACCAGGCACCAGGAAAGGCCGAGGGTGACGATCATGCAGAGACTTCCGGTGATGACGAGACCGTTGGACATTTTCGATAACTCCCTTGAAGCAGGTCGGCGAAATGCCGACGAAGGAAGTGTCGCAGCGAGGCCCCGGGTCAGGCTTGGACGGCCCGGCTCTTGTCCATGAACGAATCGGCTATTCGGTCACCTGGTCCCCGTCCGGGGCGGGGTGCGCTCGCCGGACAGATCGAACGGAGAGGCGATCTGGGCGAACTCGCCGTACATGAGGGCCGAGGGGGCCATCCCCACCATCTGATAGAAGGTCCGGGTCAGGTGGGCCGCGTCCGCGAAGTCGGCGGCGTGCGCGGCGGCGGCGATGGTGCGCTCGGCCGCGATCGCGACCATGGCCCGGGTCAGCTTGCGCCACAGCATGTATCGGCTGAAGGGCAGGCCCATCTGCTGCTTGAACAGGTGCGCGAACCGGCTGGGGGAGAGAAACGCCAGCTTCGCCGCGCTCGCCAGCGAGATGCGGAGATCGTCGGACTTCCGGATCGCGGAGAGCACGTCGGTCACCCGGGAGTCGAGGCGGCGCGCCGGCGGCGCGCCCGGGCTCAGCTCCTGGACGCAATGGCGGATGAGGGTCGGCACGTCCATGCTCTCGAAGGGCTTCTCGTTGAAGGCGCGGATCTCCCAGGCACAGGAAGCCAGCCGCGCCTCGGGCACGATGGTGATGTCGTTCCGGAGGGCGGTTCTAAGCCAGGTCCCTTCGCTGGATTCCGGATCGACGAACAGCATGGCCGCGGAAGCGCCCCGGCAGTCGAAGGAGTGAACCACGTCCGGTTGCACCACGATCCCGCAGGCCTCCCGCCATTTCCCGTCGCGGCCGCAGACGACCATGCGCCCCTCGAGGGCGATCACGATCTGGATGGCGTGGTGCGCGTGCGGCGGCACCACGCCCTGGCCCCGGCCCAGCAGCAGAAACCCGCCTTCCCACAGGTACCAGCGAGGCACGCTCAGCCAGCGGTAGGACTCACCCGAAGGCGCGGCCTTCGGCTCGTCGTCCGGTTCCTCGAGGTGGCGGCGTCTCGGCTGCACGACCTTTACAGTAGCCGTTTTGTTCAAGAAGAACGGCGGGAGCGTTCAATCCCCGAGAGGGAGGTTCCAAATAACTTCTCTTCCCATGAAACAGCCACTTCGCGCCGCATTCCACGCATTCGCACTCTCACTCGCCGCCCTCGCCGCCGGGGCCGCCCCGGGCGACTCCAACTCCCCGGTCGGGGCCTGGAGAACCATCGACGACAAGACCGGGAAGACCCGTAGCATCGTCCAGGTCTACGAGCAGGGCGGAGAACTGTTCGCCCGGGTCGAACAGGACCTGACCCCTGGAGGGGCCGCCGCCCGGTGCACCCGGTGCAAGGACGAACGCAAGGACCAGCCCCTGATCGGCCTGGTCTTCATGCGGCGCATGAAGCTCGACGATGGCGAGTACCGCGGCGGCGACATCCTCGACCCCGACAACGGCTCGATCTACCGGTGCAAGCTGCGCCTGGAGGACAATGGGCGCAAGCTGAAGGTCCGCGGGTTCATCGGGTTCTCCGTGTTCGGCCGGACGCAGACGTGGGAGCGGGAACAGTGAGCATCATCATCGGCGTCACCCTCGCCCTTCTCGTCGCCGTCTTCGGTCGATTCTCCGGCTTCGATCGCGAGCGCAGTTTCTACTCGACCGTCCTCATCGTCGTCGCCTCGTATTACGTCCTGTTCGCGGTGATGGGCGGCTCCACGCGCGCCCTCATCCTCGAATCGATGGTCATGACGGTCTTCGCGGCGTTCGCGGTCGCCGGTTTCAAGCACGGCCTCTGGCTGGTCGCCGCCGGCCTGGCCGCGCACGGGGTCATGGACTTCTTTCACGGCCACATCGTGGAAAACCCCGGCGTGCCGGTATGGTGGCCGGGCTTCTGCGGCGCCTTCGACGTCGCAGCGGCGGCCTGCGTGGCGTGGATCCTCAAGATCAGGGAGAGGTGAGATGGAGCGCTGGAACGTCGGCATCCTGATTTTCGACGGGGTCGAGGTCCTCGACTTCGCGGGGCCGTTCGAAGTGTTCTCGCGGACGCGGCTTTCGCCGGGCCTCGACTCGCGCCGGTCCGAGGACAGCGCGCCCTTCCACGTGTTCACGGTCGCAGGGACCCGTGAGACCGTGCACGCGACCGGCGACCTGCTGGTGGTGCCGCATCACTCGTTCGCCGACGCGCCGAAGATCGACCTCCTGGTGGTGCCCGGGGGCTTCGGCACGCGGTCGCTGATGAACGACGCGCCCACCCTCGATTGGATCCGCGCGGTCGCGGCCTCGGCCCGGAAGGTCACATCCGTTTGCTCGGGCGCCCTGCTGCTGACGAAGGCGGGGCTCCTCGAAGGCAGGCGGGCCACCACGCACTGGGGGGCGCTCGATCTCCTCGAATCCCTGGGCGGGGTGACGGTCGACCGCGCGGCGCGCGTGGTCGACGACGGCGTCATCACGTCGGCCGGCGTGGCCTCCGGGATCGACATGTCGTTCTACGTGGTGGAGCAGCTCCACGGCCGCGCAGTCGCCGACGAGACGGCGAAGTACATCGAGTACCGGCGGGTCGACCGATAGATCCCCCTTTGGCGCCTCGACGGGCTCGAGGCGCCTCCCGGGCGACGCATGACGGGCGTCATACCCAGCAACCGGCCGTCTGACTAGAGTTCTCTCGATGAATTGGGCGGCCTTCGCAGACCTCGCCCGGACCCCGGCCCGGGAGGCGCGCACCTTCCTTCGGATTGAAGGCGAGTCCTCCACGGTGCTGAAGGCCCCGGCGCTGCGCGCCCGCCGCCTTCGCATCGAGTGGTCGCGGCACGCCGTGCAGGCCGGGTTCCTGCTCACGGTCCTGCTGATCGGCTGGCAGTTCAGGCGCTTCGTCCACGGCCTGGAGTCGGGCCTGGTCGTGGGCACGCGGCCCCCGGGCGTGGAGGGCTTCCTTCCCATCGCCGCCCTGCTCAGTCTGCGCCACCTCTTCTCGACCGGCGAGGTGCACCGGGTCCACCCCGCGGGCCTCGTGATCCTGCTCATCGTGCTGGCCCTGGGCCTGCTGGCCAAACGGGCGTTCTGTTCGTGGGTGTGTCCGGTGGGAACGATCTCGGAAGCGCTCGCGGCCCTCTCCTTCCGGATCTTCCGTCGCAAGCTCGGGCTACCGCGCTTCATCGACCTTCCCCTGCGCTCCCTCAAGTACCTGCTGCTCGCGTTCTTCGTCTATGCGGTCTTCTTCCAGATGGGGCCCGCGGCCGTCGCGGACTTCCTCGACTCGCCCTACAACCGGGTGGCCGACGTGAAGATGCTGTACTTCTTCGAGCAGATCACCCCGTTCGGGCTGAGGGTGCTCCTGGTTCTCACCGGCCTGTCGATCGTGATCCCCTACTTCTGGTGCCGCTACCTCTGTCCCTACGGCGCGCTGCTTGGAGCCGCGTCCCTGTTGTCGCCGCTCAAGGTGACGCGGCACGCCCCCTCCTGCATCGACTGCAACCTGTGCACAAGGGCCTGCCCCTCGCGCCTCCCCGTCGCGAAGCTCGCCCGCGTGCGATCGGACGAGTGCTTCGGGTGCCTGTCGTGCGTCGCGGCCTGCCCGGTGCCCCGCGCCCTGCGCGTGGAAACGCCGTCCTTCTGGCGGCGCCCGGTGCGGCCCGCGGTCTTCGCCGCGCTCGTCGTTTCGCTTTTCGTGGGGGGGACCCTCCTCGCCCGCGCCCTCGGCCTGTGGCACAGCTCCGTCACGGTCGAGGCGTACGAGCGAAACATACGGAACATCGACTCGCCGGAATTCACTCACCTCATGGGCGAGGTCCCGAGCCGCGCGGAGTGGGAGGCGGCCGAGGCGCGCAGCGCCGAGAAAGCCGGGGCCACCCGCTAGGGAGTCGGGTTACGCTTCGCGGATGAGATTCAACTGCCGGCCGGTCGGTCTCGACTTCATCGACGGGGCTACCTGGCGCTTCGAGAACGTGGTGGAGCTCGAGGCGTCGCCGGAGACGGTGTTCGACATCTTCGCGGACGGCGAGAGCTGGCCGCGCTGGTTCCGCGACATCGAGCGCGTGGTCTGGACCAGCCCGGAACCGAAGGGGGTCGGAACCACGCGCACCGTCACCCTGACCACCATGACCGTGTACGAGTACTTTCTCGCCTGGGATCGCGGCCGGCGCTTCGCCTTCCGTTTCGAGGGCTCGTCCCTGCCCCTGTGTCGGGCCGGAGTCGAGGACTACCGGCTCGAAGAGCTTCCTCTCGGCCGCACCCGGTTCACCTACGGCGTCTACCTCGAGCCGACGCTCGTGGTTCGCCTGGCCGGGCCGATCGCCCGCGCTCAGTTCGCCTCGATGTTCCGCGGGGCCGCGGAAGGCTTGAAGAACTACGTCGCCGCCTCGCGGCCGAGATGAGGGCGCGGGGACCGAACCCACGCTCGCTCGAGCGGAGGCAGTTCGCCCGGTTGAGGGGAAGGCGTTAAAATCCGCGAGCCGGGCGCCCCCCCGGTGCCCATGGCCACCGACGAACTCTCGCTTTCCATCACACCCGCCGCGCGCTACGACACCATCGATGTCACCGCCCGCATCGCCGCCCGCTTCGGTGACGTCCTCGCCCGGCACGGCCGCGCCCTCTACTGCTCGCTTCACACCACCGCGGGGTACCTCGAGGAGAGCCTGGCGAGCCGCCTGCTGCGCCGCGACGGGGAGCTCTCGAACTTCTTCCAGCCCTTCCGCACCATGTTTCCCCCGGGGGCCGAGTACCGCCACGACCAGCTCCACCTGCGCCCCGAGCTGAGCGATGAACAGAAGGCGGTGGAGCCGCTCAACGCGGACTCCCACCTGACCTTCATCGGCGCGGGCATGCGCAACTGCGCGACCTACCGCACCCGCACCTCGGTCCCCGTCTACTTCATCGACCTCGACGGCACCTGGCAGGGCGCGCGCCGCAGCCGAACCACCACGGTCCTGGCCTATGACAAGGTCGAGCTGGTGGAGCGGTTGACCATCCCCGTCCCCGTGTCCCGCCACCCCGTGGACTCCATCAACCTGAGCGACGCCAAGGGAGAGTTCAGCGAGCAGGTGGCCGGGCTGCTGAAGAAGCACGGCATCGAGAAGGGCCGGGTCGACATAGCCCTCGAGCCCGGGGAGCGCAACGCCGGCCTCACCGTCAACGAATACGAGACCATGCTGATGCGCCACGACCTCGCCGAGGTGCTGCGAAATCCCCTGCGCTTCGCCGCGATCAAGGGCGCCCACATGCTGAACGACCCGCGGGCGATCCCGGGCAAGACCCTCAACTACGCCAAGTACGACCTGGTCCTGCTCTTCAACCAGCTGATGGAAGCGCTCCACATCGAGGAGTCGGGGGTGGAGCGGCTGCTGTCCCGGCTGATCGCCCTGCCCGCCGACCGTTTCCTGCGCATGAAGCGCGGGGTCAGTTTCGGCGTCTCCGACGCCTCCGGCCGGCCGTCACTCATCCGGGGGCAGTACCAGAGCCCGATCCTGGTCCAGTGGCGCACCGCGGAGCGCCAGCAGCGCCGCGTCGAAGTGGCGCTCCACCGCTTCCTCTAAGACCGGCGGCCCCTTCGCCGCAGCCCGCCGCCCTACTTCTTCTTCGGGGTCCGGGCCGTCTTCCCAGATCTCGCCGCCAGGCGCTCCCGATTGGCTTCGATCCGCGCCTTCACCAGCGCCTTGACCACGGCCGCGGGGATGGGGCGGTCGGGGGTGAACTGGATGGTCCCCTTGCTCTGCTTGAACCCCTTTAGCTTGTCCGCGAAACGCGCCGCGTCGAGCGCGCCATAGAGCGCGCAATGATGGGTGGCGGCCCCGAAGTAGAGCAGCGGGCGGCCTTCGAACTTGAAGCCCGCGAGGCCATAGCCGATGTACTCCACCGCACCCGGCGCCGCCGCCTTGATCTGCACGCGGAGCTTCTGGAGCGCCGCGCGCTGGGCGGGAGGAAGTGCGGCGAGGTAGGCGTCAACGGTGGTTGGCTTGGCCATGACCCGATTGTATCCGCGGCCTCGACCGTCACCGGGCGCCGCGATCCGCGAAGCCCGCCTCAAGTTGACTGCGCAGGGCGAGCACGAATACCACATCCACCTCGGGCACATATCGATAGAGCGCGACGTAACCGCGCGAGCGGCGGCCAATCACCAGCTCGCGCAAGTCGTTCTCGATCGGTCGCCCGATCATCGGGTTGTGCTCGAGAGCATCGATCGCCTCGATGATCTCGCCGATTCGTCGCCGGGGATCGGCGACGTCGTGTTTCGTCGGATGATCCAGGATGCGGTCGATATCGACGCCGATTTCCGGGGCCAGCTCGACTCGAGACATGCTCAGCGAGCCAGTTTGCGGGCCGCGGGACGCCGCGCCGTCCTGCCGGCGAGCCGAGCCTTCATGTACGTGCGCATCTCCTGCCACGGGATCGTCCGGCCCGAGGAAACGACTTCGGCATAGCGCCCTTCCGCCTCGGCCGCGAAATCAGCGCGAAGGCTCTCCGCGCGGGTCTTCTCCGCGATGGCCTCGAGGATGAAGGCGTGTGCGGTGGTGCCGGAACGCTTCGCCGCGGCAGCCACGCGGGCTTTCAGATCATCGGGAAGGCGGATGGTGGTGGTCGACATGGGGCCTCCGTGGCGCAGAGCAGGAACCCGACCAATGTAGCACATTCGTGCTACGCGTCAGGGTTGGCGACCATCTGGACTGCCACAGCCGTCATTGCGAGTCGTCATTGCGAGTCGGTCCACGGACTACGTCCGTGACTTTTGGGAGAAACCAAGGGCCGTCATCGCGAGGAGGCCGACGGAAGGCAGACCGACGAAGCGATCTCGCGAGGCGTGGTAGATGTGGTCCGCGGGGCCGGACTCACAGACGGATGGTCGACACTCCTTCCGCAGTGACCACGAGTGGTTCAGTCCAAAGAGGCTCGCCTGCCGCTGCTCTTGCCAGTTTCCGCAGACCCGCCCAATTGCCGTCCCTTGGCGCGGATGTGACAACAAGGGTATCGCGGTCAGGGATGAGAGCGACCACCTGCTCTCCCGGCGCCAGCGCCCCGGGGACGAGAAGAAGTCGCGCCGCATCGAAGCTGTCACCCGCCTTCACCACGTTGAGGGATCCGTCGGTGAGAGCCCGCCGTACGATCGCGCTTTCGAACGAACGCGCAAGATTCTGTCGCGCCAGCTCGAGTCCTTCCTCCGGAGTCAGCCCTATCGCGCTGAGTTGTCCCTCGGAGAGGTACGCGACCGCGGTCTCACCATCGAGCACGAGCACGACGGAAAGACCGGGAACGCCGAGCGGCAACGCGGGCAGGACCTCGCCGGCCATTTCCGCCCGGATCTGCCGGAGGAATGAGTCGGTCACGAGCCTAGGGAGGATGCGGCGACGGTCTTCCTCGGACTCCAGGCGCCCGATGTCGGGGCTCTCGCGAAGGACCGCAAGCAGGCGATTGAACAGATCCTCTCGCCGGGCCGTGTCTTCCGGCTTGAGCCGGCTTCCCTCCCGGTACAGCCGATCAAGCCGAAGGGTGCCGTCGCCGCCGCCGCGGACCTTCACCACAAGCTCATGCTCGAGTTCTTTCAGGATCTCGACTTCCGGAGCCTCCCGACGAAGGAACTCAATGAACTCGAGGCGAATGGTTCGTCGCCACGACCGGGCCGCCACGAACGCGACCCATAGGAACGCGACAACACCCAAGAGCAGCCAAGCCCACCAGGGTAATCCAAGCATCGATCGCCCTCCTCAGATCGAGATTATGCACGACCCCCATCCGGAACCTCCCTCGTCATCCCTTGACGCACACAACCTGGCGGAGCGCTTGGACGACCTTCACGAGGTCCTTCTGCGCTTCCCCCCTGAACGCCTGAGCCAGCGAGATTGCTTCGTCGCGTGCATTTCGTTGGGCTCCTCGCAATGACGGCGTCGGGCCAGGGTCGCGTTCGCCGCGACGTTGCAGCGGCGGTTCGCGCGCGTTCAGTTAGCTCTCTGCGCGGCCTCGAGGGCGGCGCGGAATTCCTCGAGCTTGGCCTGGACCTTGGCGCGGTTGTCCGGCCCCATGCGGATCATCATCTTCTGGGCCGGGGCGAGGGCTTCGAGTTGCGGGTCGGCGAACGCGAAGGACACCTTCTGGCGCACGAGATCGAATCGGCGGGGAGAGGCGGGGGTCGCGAGGAGACGACCGAGAGCGCGCATGAGGGTCTGGTGGAACTCGCCTGTCGAGTGTCCCAGCTCGGCGTAGGCCTCATCGCAGAGGGGGCCGAGGTTCAGATACAGGCGGGCCGCGGCGGTCGCGTCGATGGACGCGGCCACGCTCGCGAAGGCGTCGAAGCGGCGATAGCTCTTCGGGTCGGCCACGAGCGCATGCCTCGGCCCCATGGCCTGGAATCGCGTGGGCGGGGCGAGATGCCGGATGTGGGCGATCGGGTCTTCGCCCAGGGCGATGTTGTCGATTGCGGCCACGAACTTGCGGATGAGTTGATCGGGAATCAGCCACCTGGCGAAGTCGCGATTCGCGGAGAGGGCGGCGATCCAGCCGCGGACCATGACGTCGCTCGCGTTGAGGGGCGGCAACTCGAGCCGGGCGGGAGCAGGAGTCGACACGGCCGCGACGGTCGCCACCGGCGCGGGAGCAGGTGTCGCCGCGGGCTTGTCCGGACTCACAGGCGCGCCGGAGCGGAACGCGGCGTAAAGGCCGATCAGAACCATGCCCAGAACAACCACGGGAATGGCGGGATGAATCCCCGACGAGGCGGGAGGCGGCACGTCTTCCGCGGCCGGGTGGAAGCGGTCGTCGAGTTCGTCAGGACCCTTGTCGCGCGGCCGAAGGTCCAGATCGTCGAGGTCGCTCACGGGCTCTCCTCTCTTCCCGAGCCTAACGCCCGACCCCTGGCCGACGTTCGCCCACGATCCGGCTCACGAGAAAGCGGCGCTCAACAACGCGCCTCAGGGTTTGACGATCTCAACCCGCAGCTCCGCCCAGCTGACGTGCTCGAAGTACTCGACGCGCAGGGCGTGGCGTCCGGCGGAGATCGGCGCTTCGTCGACGATCGACTCGTGGACGTCCCAGCGGTCGATGACCAGTTTCCCGTCCACCCAGACGCGGAGGCCGTCGTCGGAGATCGTTCGCAGGACGAACCGGCCGGGCGGCAGGTTTACGACCCCTTCGCCGATCATGGCCAGGTGGTCGTTCGGCAGGCCGGCGGCGATCGCGCGGCCTGACAGATAGTCGATGCGGTCGCTGGTGGCTTCGAGGATCGGCTTCTGCGCCGAGAGGAGGGCCATGTCCGGGGCCGGAGTCTTTGAGCCGCTGGCGTCGAAGAACTTCAGCCGCCAATCGACGGGGGCGAAGAACCTCGAGTAGCCGAAGTCGCGGCCCGCCGAGTCGCGAAGGGTCACGGTGAAGTCGACGACGCGGCGGTCGTCGGGGGTCACGATGATCTCGCCCGGAATCGAACCGGACCTGGCCGATGCCCTGGCCCCGCGGATCGAACGCAGGGCCCACTTCTGCGGGGGGCCGAGCACGCGCAGCTTGAGCGGCGTTTCGTCGGATCGTCCCGCCGGCCACAACTTCGGCGCCGTCCAGTCGTAGGGGCCCCACTCGTCGACGACGATGAACTCGCGACCGCGACGGGCGCCCGGTGGGAGCATGGCGTCTGTACCATCGCTCATTCGTTCCGGTGCCGCGGGAAGGGCGGGCGCGACTGCGGGGCCATCGACGACGACGTTCTCGGTCCTGGTGATCTGGGTCGGCGTCTTCACGCCGGTCATGGCGTTGGCGGCAATCGAATAGTCGCGGCTGCCCGTGTCGCGATTCTTCGCGTATCCCCAGGTCGGGTCCTGTGTCTCATTGGCCCACAGCCGGATGCCGACATCGTCGCCGGTGAAGGTGTTAGAGGCGATGACGTTGTTCTGCCCGTGCTCGATGGCGATCGCTTCCTGGTTGCGCGCGAACGTGTTGCCCGCGATCAGGGAATCGAAGCTGTAGCCACCCCACACTCCGTGCCAGTTCTCCTCGACGCGGTTGTTGATGAAGCGATTCCGGCTGAAGGTCGCCTCGATTCCGTTGGTGGGCGCGTGGGAGAAATCGTTGCCGTAGAACAGATTGTCGTTGGAGCCGCCCTGACCGGTGTCCATGGTCGACTGGCCCGCCCAGAGGAAGAGGCCGTCACCGCTGTGAGTGACGGAGTTGTAGGCCACGACGTTGCGGCTGCTCTGCTCGTACATCAGGAGGCCGGCGGAGTCCTGGCCGCGGTTGTAGAAGCCATGGCTGTAACCGCGGACGCACCAGTCGATCCGGTTGTGCATCACCTTGCTGTCGGTCACGCGATACAGGCCGATGCCGAGGCTCGACAGGAACGAGAGGTCGTTGTTCCAGATGGTGAGATTCCGGGAACGGGTGATCATCAAACCGTTCTGGCCCTGGCGCGCGATGTTGCGATCGATCCGGCCCCCGTCGATATCGGTCAGGTAGAGGCCGGCGCCGTAGCGCAGCCACTCGTCCTTCTCGTTCTGGTGATACGACATCCAGTCCACGAGGCTCTCCTTCTCGACGCGGCTGTAGAGACGTTGTTTCCAGTTGCGGCTGACGTCGTTGCCGGAGAGGCGCAGGTCCTTCACGTTGCGCGCGAGGATGCCGACCTTGAAGCCGCGGATTCGCGCATTGCGAATGGAGACGTGCTCACCGCCGTCGATCAGGATGGCGAGACCTTCGTACTGGTCCGGCGTCGCCTTCTCCGGCGATCCGATCAGCTCGATGCCGCTCAGGTCGAGATCGATGTTGGAGCCGCGAATGGTGATGACGGGCGCGCCGATATTGGCGCTTTGGATGCGGTACGTGCCGCGTCGCAGAGTGGTGTTTCGCTCGATGACGAGGCCGGCGCGGATCACCGTCGTGTCCTGCGCGAGAGCCGGCGCCACGGCCAGCGCGGCGAGGATCAGGACGGCGATGCCCATCGCGCCACTCTAGGGGTCTGCACGGCGGAAAGGAAGCAGACCTCCTGGGAAGGATGAAGCGGTAGCATGCGACGTGACCGGAGACAGCACTTTGATCGGCCGGACGGTGTCCCATTACCGGATCGTCTCCAAGCTTGGCAGCGGAGGCATGGGCGTCGTGTACGACGCGGAGGACACGCGGCTCGGGCGACATGTGGCGCTCAAGTTCCTTCCGCAGGAGATGGCTCGGGAGGCGACGGCACTTGAGCGCTTTCAACGCGAGGCGCGCGCGGCATCCGCCCTCAACCATCCGGGCATCTGCACGGTGCACGAGATCGATCAGCACGAGGGCCAGCACTTCATCGCGATGGAGCTGCTCGAGGGCACGACCCTCAGCGAACGAATCAAGGCGGGACCGTTCGGGATTGGCGCACTGCTGGATCTCGGCATCCAGATCGCGGACGCGCTCGAGTCGGCCCACTCCAAGGGCATCGTCCACCGCGACCTGAAGCCCGCGAACATCTTTATCAATCCTCGCGGTCAGGCCAAGATCCTCGACTTTGGTCTGGCCAAGATCGAGCGGCGGCATCAGGGTGCTGACGAGCCATCGGAAGCCCAGACCGCACTGAGACCCAACGATCTCACCAGCGAGGGCACCACCCTCGGCACGATGTCGTACATGTCTCCAGAGCAGGCGCGTGGGCAAACGACGGACGCCCGCACCGACTTGTTCTCTCTTGGCACCGTCCTCTATCGCGTGGCCACCGGCGCCCAGCCTTTTCCCGGCGAGACCTCCGCGGTGATTTTCGACGCGATTCTCAACCGGGAGCCGATGGCCGCGAGCCAGGTCAACCCGTCGCTCCCCCCCGAGATGAACCGCATCCTCGGGCGCGCGCTCGAGAAGGACCGGAGCCTTCGCTACCAGACCGCGATGGACCTCAAGACCGAGCTCTTGCGACTGAAGCGCGATCTCGATTCGGGCGGCCGGCGCGCCGCGGAACAAAGTGAGTCCCGCCCCAGTGGCGCAGCCGCGCGTGCCACCACCGAAAAGTCGGTCGCGGTTCTCTACTTCGAGAACCTCTCAGGGATGAAGGAAGACGAGTACTTCCGCGACGGCATCACCGAGGACATCATCACCGAGCTGTCGAAGATCCGCACCCTGAACGTCTTCTCGCGAGCCACCATCCTGCCCTACCGGGACAAAACGGTGACGGCCCACCAGGTGGGCCGGGATTTGAACGCGGCCTATGTCCTCGGAGGCAGTCTGCGCCGTTCGGGGCAGCGGCTGCGGATCACCACCCAGCTCATGAACGCCCAGACCGATTTCCCGGTCTGGTCGGAGCGGTATGACCGGGAGATGGCGGACGTCTTCGAGGTTCAGGACGAAATCGCGCGGAAGATCGCGGAAGCGCTGCGGGTGACTCTCTCGCCCCAGGAGCGTGAGGACCTGGCGGCGCGGCCGACGGACAATCTCCAGGCCTACGACCTGTATCTGCGAGGCCGAAGCTACGCTCGGCGTCATACGCGCCAGGACCTCGAGTTCGCTCTCGAAATGTTCGCGAACGCGGTGGGCCAGGATCCCGAGTTCGCCCTCGCGTACGCAGCCACCGCGAACGTCTGCGCGCAGTACCACTACAACTACGAGCGGAAGAAGAGCTGGCTCGAGCGCTCCCGCGAGGCGTCTCGCCGGGCCGTGTCCCTGCGTCCTCATCTCCCGGAGGTCAAGGTGGCTCAGGCGTGGATCCTGTACACCCAGGGCGAGTACAGCGAGGCGGTTCACGTCGCCCAGGAGGCGACCGAGCGGAAGAGGGATACGGAAGGCGCCTATTACCTGATGTTGCGCGCGCTCTTCGCGGCGGGCCGGTACCAGGAAGTGGCGAGCATGGCGGAGGCGGCGATCGAGTCGAGCGGGGCCGACTACAACGTCTATGTCCCCATCACGAACGCGCTGGGAGCCCTGGGGAAGAACGAGGCGCTGGCGCAGATGCGGCAGCGCCACGCGCAAGCACTCGAGACCCATCTCAAGACGGTGCCCGAAGACGCTCGGGCGCGGGTTCTGCTGGCCCAGCACTATGCGGCGAGCGGTCACATCGACGAGGCGGTCCGGGAGGCGACCCTTGCCACCTCGCTGCGCTCGAACGAAGCCACTGTCCTCTACAACGCGGCCTGCGTATTCTGCATTCTCGGTCGAAAGCCCGAGGCCATGGACACTCTGCGCAAGGCCCACACGGCCGGCTTTACGGATCCGGAATGGGCGCGGCGCGACCCCGATCTGGCCACCCTCCATGGCGACCCCGAGTTCGAAAGGCTGTACCCGCCCGCCGACCCGGCCCTGTAGGAATCACCTGCCGCCGCCGACATGTGGGACCGCTCGATCCTGCTCGCCGCTGTGGTGCGGCGGGATCAGATGGACTCGGAGCGGTTTGGTCAGAAGGTGGCGAGGAGCCTAGGCCTCCTCTTCGAGCCCTTCACCGAGGAGGCGGCTGCGATCGAGTGGCTCAAGCGCCCGCGGGACCTGAAGGGCGGCTAGGACCTTACGAGCTCATCGAAACGATCGGCCACGGCGGCATCCCGGTCTGAATTAGGCTTCCCTCCCCCACACGAACAAGGGCGCGAAATGGAGACTCCGTGGATCTGAAGCGTGCTGTGATCGACCTCATGCCGGCCCCGCTGGTCCGGACCTTCGCCGCGCCCTACATCGCGGGCAAGGGCGTCGAAAGCGGGGTGGCGAAAGCGGACGACCTGCACAAGCGGCTCGGCCTGCACTCCACCCTCGATCTGCTGGGCGAGGAGGTGTTCCTGCGCGAGGACGTGGAGGCCACGGTGCAGGTCTACTTCCGCATGATCGAGGCGCTCAAGGGCCGCCCCTGGGCGAGCATCAGCCTGAAGCCGACCCAGATCGGCATCAACCAGAGCCTCGGCTACTGCCAGGACAACCTGCGCCGGATCACCGCCGCGGCCTCCGCCCACGGGATGCGCATCACTCTGGACATGGAGGACCGGACCCTCACCGACGCCAGCCTGCTGATGTACAAGGCCATCCGCAGCGAGTTCGACAACATCGGCATCGTGCTGCAGAGCCGCCTGTTCCGCACTCCCGAAGACATCAAGTCTCTGCACGAAAGGCCCTGCCGGGTTCGCATCTGCATCGGCATCTACAAGGAACGGGCCGAGGTGGCCTTGCAGGACAAGGCCGACATGAAAGCCAGGCTCTTCGAGCAGGTGCAACTGCTGCTGGACCACGGCCACTATCCCGAAATCGCCACCCACGACGAGCCATTGGTCCGCCGGTGCATCGAGCACCTCGACAAGCGGGGAGTGTCGAGGGACGCCTACGAATTCCAGATGCTCCTGGGCGTGCCCCGGACCGAACTGCAGCGGGAGATCGTCGAGCGCGGGCAAATCATGCGGCTCTATGTCCCCTTCGCGGAGGAATGGAAGTACGCCATCCGCTATCTCAAGCGCCGCCTTGCCGCGAGTCCATCCATGGCTCTCATGGTGATGAAGAACCTGTCCGGCAGGTAAATGAGGCATTGGGCTCATGGCCCGGGCCCGACGGTCTCACATACGCTCGCCCCGAAGGCGGGAGACATGGAAAAGAAACCGACGAACCTGATTCAGGAAGCCGACGCGGCGCTGCAGATCGCGTCTCAGGAGAGGATGAAGCCCGAAGAGGACGTGGTGGCCTACTCCGTCTGCCACAACTCGCGCCTTTCCATGCGGTTATATCTGGCGGCCTACCTGCAGAAGCACGGGGTCGAGGCCGGGGCCGACTGGAGCATCAACGACCTGTTGAAAGAATGCGCGGCGGTCAACCCGGACTTTTCGAAGGTCGATGTTTCGGAGATCGAGTGCCGGGGGGGCAAGGGCGACCGGAGCGAGTATTGCCTGGCCGTGGCCCAGGTGACGAACTGCTTCGAGGCCGCGAGCGAAGTCAAGAAGCTGATCCACTCGATTCCCTGATCCGCGGGCCGTCCGCACCTCCCCGTCTCAGTTACGCAAGGAGCAGCCGAAGCCCTTCTCGTAAGCCGCAGTCGCGGTGGCGATGCCAAGGCCGCTGGCCGTCACTTCGTTCGCCCCGACGCGGATCGAGACAAGTCTCCGAGCGAGCGGGTCGAGGTCCGTCTTGCAGCTTTCGAGCGTGCGGCCGCTGACCC